>URNI01000031.1 GCA_900549135.1 uncultured Collinsella sp. | reverse complement strand
GTACGCGACCGACGATTGAACGTCAGATTGCCGCTTAGGGGCGTTTGCAGCGTCGACCGGTCCGCCGTTCGTCAGAACGGCGGAACCAACCCTACATGACCATAACGTAACGCGATCCCACGTAGTACTGCTTACCCATCAGGACCGGCTCGCCATTGGGGCCCGTGAAGCCGGCACGCAGGTTGAGCAGCGGATCGTGCGGAGCAATGCCCAGCTCGGCCGCCTGCTCGGCGTTAGCTCGAACGGCCTCGACCGTACGGTAGCCAACCGAGACAATCGGGATTCCGCCAACACGCTCGACCTCGGCAAAAATAGACTTGTCCTCAAGATCGGCCGTCAACAGCTCGCGGTAGGCATCAAACGGCACAAAGATGTTCTCCTCAAAGATGGGCTCGCCGTCGGCCGTACGCACGCGCTTGATATGCAGCAGCAGCGCATCCTTCTGCAGGCCAAAGAACTCCATCTCGTTTTGGCGCGCCGGAACGATCTGGCGATCGATCACGTGCGCACCGGCCTTCATGCCGTTGCCGGCACACAGCGCGGTAAACGTCTGCAACGTCGAGGCGTGAAACTGGCGATTGATGTGCGGCGTGGAGACAAAGGTGCCACGGCCCTGCTGCTTAACCAGGTAGCCATCGGAGCACAGCTCCTCGACGGCGCGGCGCACCGTAATGCGGCTCACGTCGTACTGCTCGGCTAGCTCAAGCTCGGACGGAATACGCTCCTTGGGTGCATAAACACCTTTCTCGATCGCATCCTTGATTTCGTCGTAAATCTGCTGGTAAAGCGGTGCATTTTTGGGCGCAGGCATATCTAATCACTCTTATCGAAATATCGAAATAACTAATACGTATATAACGTCTAGTTTCATATTACCTCATAATGATAAAACGATACACCCTCCCTACCAAAAAGCGACAGCTTCATTTTGGTAGGTTTTATCTGGGCAAACGAGAGCCTCTCGAAAGCAACGGGGCTTTCGGGGGGCTCGTTCGGATGGGTTGCGCAGGACCGGCAAAATGCCAATACTCTACTTGCCGTCGTCCTGCTGCAGGCTGTCCTGTTCGCTGAGGCGCGCCTGCCTGCTGGCCATGCGTGCGGGCTTGTCGGGATCGGGAACGGCCGTGGGCATGGGCTCGTCGACATGACCACCCCACCAGCCGCCCACAAAGTTGAGCGTGTGGAACACGTTGATCACGGCGCCGGGATCAACGTCGCACACCAGCTTGATAATGTCCTGACTCTCGTAGGTCGAGACAACGGTGTTCAGCAGGTACATCTTTTCGCGGCTATATCCGCCGACGACCTCGGCGCAGCTAATGCCGTGCTGAAAATGGTTTACGTAGGCAGTCATGACCTCGTCTGCCTTACGCGTCGTGATCTGCAGCGTCACGCGATCGTAGCGACGATAGAAACTGTCGATAGTCTTGGTCGAAATAAACTGGAACACGATGGAATACGCCGCCTTGTCCCAGCCAAACATAAAGCCAAAGATCGCCAGGATAAAGCAGTTGAAACCAAAGATGACGCCCCAGATGGTCTTGCCCGTGTGGTTGGAAACCCACAGCGCGATAAAGTCGGTGCCGCCGGTGGATGCGCCGGATTTAAGCGCGATGGCAGCGCCCAGACCCGAGACCACGCCGCCAAAAATGATGAGCATGATCTTGTCGCCCAAAAACGGCGCGAAGTGAAAGACGTTGAGGAACAGCGATGAGAGCACGACCTGCATCATCGAGAAGATGACGAAGCGCTTGCTAATGCCGCTCCAACATAGGAGCGCCACGGGGATGTTGAGCGCGAGCATGCCGAGCGAGATGTCGATATGAACGCCACCCAGCGAGGTAACGCGATCGAGTAGGACCGCGACGCCGGTAAGACCGCTCGGAAGCAGGTCGGCGGGCTGAATGAACGCCTGGATCAGAAATGTCTGGAGAACGGCGGAAATGGTGACCGCCACAGCGGTAATGGCACGGCGGACGATGGTGAGGCGGCCGAGCACGAGCACGCGGTCCGTGAGCTGATCGATGGCGTTCGCCACGTAGGCTCCTTTCGAAGGCAGATATAGTTGTGGGGCGTGCCCGCGATTGTAGCATGGAGCGAGAAGAGGCGCTTCAATTCGCCCTCTCTCGACGACCAAAACGGGACCAGCAACCCCCACGACCAAAGGCCCAAAGTACAAGTGAGTAGACTTTACGCGACCTGCAGAGCACACCCAAAACCGCCACCCCTGTGACCTGCGGTTTTACAAAGGAAGATATGTTTTGTGCTCGGCCTGCGCCAAAAAGTCTACTCACTTAGTCCGAATCGAAGCCAAACGGATCAAAATCGAAACCAAATTGAGCCAGTCCACCGCAAAAAACGTTTGAACCCGTGCTTCTCGCGGCGGATTGACACTACAAAGCGGCCAAAATGTCGGTCAGATTATCAATAACGGCATCGGCTCGCGATTGATCGAGGTTGACGCCCTCGTTCGGACGCAGTGCCAGGACGCGGGCGCCGGAGCGCTTGCCGGCCTCGATGCCCAAAGGCGAGTCCTCGATAACCAGGCACTCGGCAGGCTCTACACCCAGCGCCTCCATGGCACGCAGGTAGATCTCGGGGTCGGGTTTAAACGCACTGCACTCGTGACCGCTGATGGTGTAGTCCAGCACGCCGGCGATACCGGCAATCTCCACCAGCTCGTCGATCAACTCGCGATAGGACGAGCTCGCGATGGCGCACTTCACGCCGTGCTCGTGTAGCTCACGCATCACCGGCTCCGTCTGCTCGTTGAGAAGCTCGGAATACGGAACGGGATGGTCCGGGCTGTAGACCTGCTTGTACTCCACGCGCAGGCGCTCGCGCAGCTCAACATCGTCGGGCACCAGCGCCTCCCAAATGGCAGGCTCGTTAGACCCCGAAAGATCGGGGATCTCGTCAAAGTGAAACCCCTTCTCTTCCATAAACGCCACGCGGCGACGGTTGTAGAACCACTCGGTATCGACCAGCACGCCGTCCATATCAAACAGCACTGCCTTGATCATACGCATCTCCTCCCACCTGCCAAAAAGGGACAGGTTTATTTTGGTAGGTTTTATCTGGGGCTTTGCGACGCGACAGACACGCTCTCCCCAGAGCAAAAAGGGGACGGGGCGCAAACCCCATCCCCTCTCAATCAACCCGTAAGGTCTACTTACTTGTGATTAGTAGGAAAGCTTCCACATGTAGCGACGCATGGTCAGCGGGTGCTGACGGGCCTCGGCGATCTGGTTGCCATACTCGCGCATAACGGCGAGGTGCAGCAGCGGGTTGAAGTAGGTGACAACGCTCGCGGGCACGGCGTCAGCCAGGCCGTAGTCCTTGGAGTCGATCAGAGCGACCTTGGCGCCCATGCGCTCAAGGAAGGTGAGGGCGCGAGCGTCCATCGGACGGGTAGCGCCATCGGACATGAAGAAGACGTAGGGCTTACCCTCGGTGGAAACCTCGAACGGGCCGTGGAAGTACTCGCCGGTGTTGTAGGCGGCGGCGTCAATCCACTGCATCTCGGTGAACAGGAAGGCGGCGTGAGAATAAGCCATCTTCTCGGAGGCACCGGAAGCCATGAAGTAGATCATCTTGTCGTCCTTGAAGTCCTCGGCGAACTTCTTGGCGAGCTTCTTGCAGTGCTGAGCGGCGTTCTCGCAGAGCTCGAAGACGTTGGTGAGGCCGGTGATCATGTCCTCGTAGTGGTCATAGCCCTCGGTCTGCTGAAGGATCTCGACAGCAAGAGCGATGGCGTAGCCGGGCTTCTCGCACTTGGCAGCGAAGTTGGCGTGGAAGCCGTGAACGATGACGTAGTCAGCGTCGACGGTCAGAGCGGAGCCAGCCTTGTTGGTGAGGGAGACGACCGGGCAGTTGTGCTTCTTGGCGGTCTTGTTGGCCTCGACGGTCTCGGGCGTGGAGCCACCGAGGGAGCAGGTGATCACGAAGGTGTGCTCGTTGACCCAGGAAGGCGTGTCGTAGTTGAACTCGTTAGCGGTGAAGATCTGAACGTTCAGCTTGTCCGTGTTGTTGGCCAGGAAGTACTTGGCGGGGTAAAGGTCGGACATGGAAGCACCGCAGCCGACGAAGGCGACGCTGTGGATCTCGTGGTTGGACAGGACATCAGCGACGATCTGCTTAGGGAGGTTAAGGTCGATCTCGTACATCTGACACATTCCTTTCGATTTTTGCGGCGCCACTTTGCCGGACGCACGCAGGGTTACCGTGATTTGGACCGAGTCACCGGCCCGTTGAGGATGCGACAAAGGAGCTGTCCCATTGTCACATTTTGGGAATGGAAGCCTGCCTGGGGTATGGGATGTCAGGCAGGCTCCCCGGGGAAAGCGATTAGACGCTTGGTCGCGACTAGGCCAGGATGCCGGCCGCGGAGAGGGCGATGCCGCCCACGATGGCGATCACGAGAAGCCAACCGGTGTTGACGTTCTTCTTGATGAGCCAGTACATAAGGCCAGTGAGGCCAAGGGAGATCATCTGGGGCATCATGCCGTCCAGGATGTCCTGGATCACGACGGTGCCGTCAGCGAACTGCAGCGGGGTGGTGGCGCCGATCAGCGTAGCGATCATGCCGCCCACGGACATAAGACCCACGATGCCGCAGACATACATGAGCTTCTCCATGAGGTCGCCGCCCTGAAGCTTGCTCAGGTACTCGTGGCCGCCCTGATAGCCCATCTTGGCTGCGAACCAAGTGATCAGCACAGAGGGGACGATGGAGATGAGTATGGCCAGGATCGGGCCCATGATGGAGCCCTGCTGAGCCAGCTGAACGCCCAGGCCAAAGGCGATAACGCGGATGGTGCCCTGGAAGAAGGAGTCACCGATGCCGGAAAGCGGACCCATGAGGGAGGTCTTGACCGCGTTGATCGAATCGGGATCGAAGTTCTCGGGATCCTTGGCGTACTCCTCCTCCATGGAGGCGGCGAGGCCCAAGATGAAAGCGCTCGTCTGCGGGGTGCAGTTGTAGAACGCCATGTGACGGTGGTAAGCCTCTTTCTTAGCAGCGAGCTGCTTGGGGTCGGACTCATCCGGATAGAGGCGATCGAGCGTGGGAACCATGCCGTAGAGGAAGCCCATGTTCATCTGACGCTCGTAGTTCCAAGAGGCCTGGATGGCCCAGGAGCGCCAGAAGAACTGGCTGACCTTCTTGTTCAGGGACACGTCCTTGGTTGCGGTTGCCATAGTGTGTTCCTCCTTAGTCTTCGTCGTCTTCGAGCGGATCGTAGTCGGAATCGACACCGGCGGCTGCATGGGAACCGTTGAACTTGAAGCCCATGAAGACGACAGCCAGGCACACACCGATCAGAGCGACCGCGATGACGGACAGGTTGAGGTAAGCGGCGAGCAGGAAACCGATGAACAGGAACGGAGTCATACCCTTCTTGATCATCATGGTGAGCAGCAGGGCCAAGCCGTAGGCGGTCATGATCTTGGTCGAAACGTTAAGACCAGTGGACAGCCACTCGGGAACCATGTTGACGATGGCCTGAACCAGGTCGGTGCCAACAAAGACGGCGAGGAAGATCGGCAGGAAGTACATGACGGCGTACAGACCGGAGCCGGCGCAGATGTGCATACGGTAGGCGGTCTTGAACTTTCCGTTATCGATCGCGCTATCTGCCACATGGGTGAGGGCGGCGATGATGGAACGGAACACGATGCCGAGGAGCTGACCCAGGACGGCGACCGGGATGGCGATCGTCATGGCGGTCTCGGCGGAAGCATCGGTCAGGCACGCAAAGGCAGCGGCCACGATGCCGCCCAGGACCATATCGGGCGGAACGGCGGCGCCGACCTGCACCAGGCCCATGGACACGAGCTCGACGGCGGCACCGACGGCAAGGCCGGTGGGCACATCGCCCAGCAGCAGACCGACGAGCGTAGCGCCAACGAGGGGCTGCTCGAAGTTAAGACGACCGAGCAGGCGGGAGTCCCACATGCAGAACACGCCGACGAGGCCGACGAGCACCGCACTGATGAACGTATTCATACCCTTCTCCTTTCAGTCAGGCAAAAGCCTGGTTGATTACAGCTTGGCGTCGATGTCGACGCTCTGATACGTAGGGGTCTGCTGGACGTAGAGCTTAATGCCCATGTCGAGCAGCTGGTTGACGTCGGCCTTCTGGGTGGCGTCGAGGAAGACGGAGCTGTCCTTGCCGCCGACCTGATCGGCACCGTCGTGGTTGGCGGTGGCGCCCAGGTTGATGGCGTCGAGCTTGTAGCCCTGGCAGAACTGCAGCATCTCGGCAGTGTTGCCAAAGACAAACATGACGCGCTCGCCGAGGGTGTTGAGCTTGTCCATCTTGGCGAGGGCACGCTCGACGGTGAAGACGTTCAGGCGCACGCCCTGGGGCTTGGCCAGCTTAAGAGCGCCCTTCTTGATGTCATCGTTGGCGGCAGCGTTGTCGACGACGATGATGCGCTCGGCCTGAACCTTGGTGGTCCAGGTAAAGACGACCTGGCCGTGCAGCAGACGGTAGTCAAGACGTGCGAGGACGATCTTGGCGGGACCGGAGCTGTGACGGGACGCCTTGGCCTTCTTGGCGGGAGCCGCGGCGGCCTCGACCGGTGCGTTGGGGTTGGTCAGACCGGTGCGGGCCTCGTTGATGAGGGCCGCGAGCTCGGCGCCCTTGACGGGGACGGGGCTCATAGCGAGCGTAAGCGCCAGCGGGATGTTGAAACCGCTGACAACCGTGAACTTCGTGCCGTTCTTGGAAAGCTCGACCATGTTGTTGTTGACCGAGCTGCCGAGCATATCGGTCAGCACATAGACGGTGTCGTCCGTGTTGAACGTGGCGATCATGGCGTCCACCTTATTGGTGATGGGCTCCTTGTCGTCACGAGCAAGCGACACGACGTGGACGTTCGACACGTCGCCGAGAACCATCTCGAGCGTGTCTTTGGCGCCTGCGGCCAGGCCGCCATGAGATGCGAGAATGATCTGATTCATCTTGCCTCCTCCTTTTCGTTATGGTCATTATAACGTCTTATATGTTGCTTATATTGCTAATTAGTATAAAGACCGTTCGCGGGTGAAAATCGACCGTTGATGGGTTTAACGTACTTGAAACGTTGGGGCCGGGTAGTCCGACGCGGGCTGGATAACCCCAGGTCAGACCCTGCGCGCAATCCCTTATCGCACGAAGTACCAGGGGCTTTCCTGCACGGTGGGCTCCAGCGCAATGCCCGTGCGCTCCTTAAACAGATCCATGTCCTGAGATTTTTCGGTCCACCACGCGTTGGGCTTAAAGGTCATGCTCTCAACAACATGACCGACAAACACGCTGTTGCGCAGCTTGGAGAAGTCGGTGTTCATAATCAGGATGGACGCGAGCACCAGCACGATGCCCAGGACTTTGATCACGCCGGCGGGCTCGGCATAGACACCAATGCCCACCAGTACGGTGACGACCGTCTCGAAAGACATTACGACGGGAACTTTCGATGTCTCGAGCCCCATGGACAGACCCTGCATATATAAGATGTAAGCCACGGCTGTGGGGATGAGCCCAAAGCCAAGGAACAGCAGCAGCAGCTGTGGCGACATTGCCGCGGCGACATCCGGCCACGGAGCCGCGATAGCCGCCATAACCGCACCGCCAAAAACAAAGCCCCAAAACGTGACAGCCAGCGGGTGGACCGTCTTGGTTGCTATCCGGCTAAACACCGCGAGCGACGCACCACAAAGGCCTGCAATCACGCCCGACGTGACGCCCCAAACCGAAAAATGAAAACCGGAAAGGTCGCCATTGGTCACCGCAAGCACGCAGCCAACGATGTTAAAGACAATGGCAACGAGCTTGTTGGGGGTCACGTCCTCGCGATAAAGCACGCGGCCGAGCATGACGCCAAACACCGGCGAGGTGTAGAGCAGCACCGAGGCCGTAGACATACCCACCTCGCGCATGCACTCGTAATAGCAGGTGTTGGCGGCGGCTAAACCGACGATACCGACCAGCGCGCAGGGGACGAGCTCTTTGGGGCTTGCCTTGAATAGCGTCAGGGGACCCTGAGCCACGGTAGACCCCTCACCCGGACGGCAGCCCATAAACATCAGGACCGGCGCCAAGATAAGCGCTCCGACCAACAAGCGAAAGGCCGCCATGCTCTGAGACGAAACGCCCATGGCCGCAATGCCGTTTACAAAGATTCCGATGCTGCCCCACATAAGCGCGGCGATCAGCACCAGCACATAGCCCAGATTGCTTTTCTTCAACGCAGCCTCCTCGGTATTGTTTCCAATATGTTTCACACTACGTTATAGTCGTTATATACATTTTTCAAGACACAAATCGGCGAGCGGAAAAATCTGCTCTACCGCTACAACCCATTGGTGCAAAGGGGTCAGGTTCATATGCGCCAACTTGGTGCAAAGTAACCTGTCCCCAATGACTAGGACTGTCCCCAAGTGCCGAACGTCTCCAAGTGCCGCATCTGGGCCAAGGCGACGCCGATGCTTTGGCAACGCCAGCGAAAACCCACCTGAGCGAGCAAGGTGCCTTGAAGCGAAGCGGCATTGACCTTCTGGTCATGCCGCTGAAGCTGAAAGGCAGATTGCCGCTCAGGTGGGTTTGCAGCGTCGAGCCGTTACGGCGTTTGGTAAAACGCCGTAACTAATACTCAAGCTTCCACATGTAGCGGCGCGTCATGTAGTCCTTGTGGGTGACGGCGGAGAGCGCGCGCATATACACGTTGTTGAGGATCGGGGCAAAGATCAGGTGGTTGAAGTACTCGCTCACGCTGTCCTTGATGTCGTTGAGGCCAAGCTCCTTGGCGTCGAGCTGATAGACGCGCTCGCCACCGTACTGGTTGACGAAGCGGATGCCGCGCTCGTCGTTGCAGCGGCTGCGGCCGACGCTGATGAGCTGGAACAGCGAGGTGCGCTTGTCCAGGATCTCGAAGGGACCGTGGAAGAAGTCGCAGGTGTTGATGGTGCAGGAGTCGATCTGCAGCATCTCCTGCACGTTGCAGATGCTAAAGACGTAGGCGGCACCAAAGAGCGGGCCCTGGGCCATCACGTTGATGCAGGGCTTGTCGGCGTTCTGCTCGGCCCACTTGGCAGCGAGCGGACGGGTGTACTCGACGGCCTTGCGATAGATGGGGTCGACCAGGTCGAAGGCGGCCATAGCGGTCTCGTACTCGGCATAGCCCTCGGTCTGCTGCGTGAGCTCCATGGCGATCATGGTCACGACGGCGGAGTTGGTACGACCCATGCAGGACTCGTCGACGGCCAGGCTGTCATACTGGATCTTGTAGTCGCAGACCTCGGTGAGGCCGGACTCGTCAACATAGATTGCGATGGTGCTGGCGCCGTGGTCCTTGGCGACCTGGGCGGCGACGATGGTCTCCTTGGTGCCGCGCATGGACACGACGACGGCCAGGGTGTTCTCGTTAACGTAGGCGGGGGTTGCGTGCACGAACTCGTTGCTGGTGTAGCTGGAGCTCACGACCTGCGTGGCCTCGTGCTCCATAAAGTACTGGGCAGGATAGTTGCCGCCGTTGGATCCGCCGGCGCCAATCCACACGACGCGCTTGATGCCGCCCTTGTCTGCCTTGTCAGCCAAAACCTGGGAGACGACATCCTTAACCTGTTCCTGAGTAGTCATCGTGCATCAGCCTTTCTTCTCGTTTGATGCTCTCGATGGCATACAAGTTACATACATGTTTTGGTTATGTCGACTAGTTGTATGCTATATTTGACTTAGAAATTCTGCTGGTAAGGTTTTCGACTTCTCGTTACCAGCAGTTTTGTTGTTGTATTGAATACATGCTTGATTAGACTCGCATACAAGTTAGATACAGGTTGATCGCATGAAAGCTTCGTCTAAAAAGAAACTGGCCCAATACGAGCGCTTGGCGGGCATGCTGCGTGACCGCATCGCCGCCGGCGTCTACGCGCGCGAAGACAAGCTGCCGTCCGAGATGGAACTCATGGACGAATCGGGGCTGTCGCGCAGCACCGTGCGCCACGCCCTTAAGGTGCTCGTTGATGAGGGCCTGGTGCGCACCGAGCGCGGGCGTGGCGCCTTTGTGGCCGACACGCCCGCGCTCCACGAGAACAACCTGGTGTTTTCGAGCTATACCAAGCAGGTCGAAGGCCAGGGCATGAAGCCCACCACGCGCACCGTGGACTCGGGCTTTGCCAAGGCGGCCGGCAGCATAGCTAAGTTCTTTGACGCCGCCGTGGGCAGCAAGCTCGTCAAACTTGTCCGCCTGCGCTACCTGGACGACGTGCCGCTGTGCCTGGAGACCACCTACCTGCCGCCAAGCTTCGAGACGCTCATCGATCGCGATATCAACGGTTCGCTCTACGCGACGCTGCGCCAAGAATTCCATCGCGCGCCAGCACAGGGACATAAGACCTTTGAGGTGTGCTATGCCTCGCAAAACGAGGCGTTTTTGCTCAACGTCGAGCGCGGGCAGGCGCTGATCCTGATCACCGACTACGTCTACGACACCGACGGCCGACCGCTCCATGTCTCCAAGCGCATCCAACGCACCGACCGCGCCAAATACACCGAGCCAATCGGCTAACCTGCCAAAATAAACCTGTCCCTAAATGGTAGGTTTGGGGAGGTCGGGGAACCAGGTTGGTTTGGGTTGGTTGGGCGTGCGCTCGGCCAGGACCAACTCCATCCAGCACATGTCGTACCAGCGGCCGAACTTTTGGGCACAGCGATCGAAGGCGCCCACCAGGCGATATCCCATATGGGCATGGAAGTCCTGGCTATTGTGCGTTAGATACTCGTCGTCCTTGTCGTGCGGCACGGCGATGAGCGCGCACATGTTGGTGATGCCCATCGCGATCAGGCATTGCTTGAGCGCATCGTGCAGCTTGCGGCCCAGCCCGCCGTGGCGCACGTCGCGCGCCAGGTAGATCGACGTCTCGACCGACCAGTCGTATGCCTCGCGGCTGTTGAGCGGACTCACATAGGCATAGCCTACCGGACGCCCGTCCAGCTCCATCACCAGATACGGATAGCGCTTGAGCGTACGCTCGATGCGCCCGGTGAACTCCTCAACGCTCGGCACCTCATATTCGCAGGTAATCGCCGTCTGGCGCACATACGGCTCATAGATGGCAAGCAACGCCGGCGCATCATCGGGTGTCGCCAGACGAATCGTCGGCTCGGACATCTCGGTCATACAACCCTTCTCCCTCAAAAACAAAGGCCGCCTTGCGCCAAACCCAGCGCAAAGCGGCCCCTCGTCATTACATCAGGTTACAGAACCGCCGCCAACGCGTCGATATCCTCCTGCGTCGTGGCCCAGCTGGTGCAAAAGCGCACCACCGTGTGGGCCTCGTCGTACTTTTCCCAGTACTCGATCGCCGCATGCTCGCGAATGCGCGCCATGTCCTCGTTGGGCAGAATCACGAACTGCTGGTTTGTGGGCGTCTCCAAAAAGAACCGGTAGCCGTGCTCGTGCAGCACGCGACGAAGCGCCTGAGCGGTTTCGATCGCCTGACGGCCAATCTCAAAATACAGGCCGTCGGTAAAGAGCGCCTCAAACTGCACGCCCGTCAGGCGGCCCTTGGCCAGCAACGCACCGTGCTGCTTAATACGCGGAATGGGATGCGCCGGAGCGTGCATGCCGCAGAACACCACAGCCTCGCCGCAGAGCGCGCCGCACTTGGTGCCGCCGATGTAGAACACGTCGCACAGCTGCGCCAGCTCGGGCAGGGTAATGTCGCACTCATCGGCCGCCAGCGCATAGGCCAGACGAGCACCGTCCACAAACAGCGGAATCTCGCGCTTCTGGCACACCGCGTGAATCGCCGCGAGCTCGGCCTTGGAGTACAGCGTGCCGTACTCGGTCGACAGACTCACGTACACGGCGCCCGGGAACACCGTGTGCTCGTAGCTCTCGTTTTCGTAGAACACCTGGATATAGTTCTCGAGGTCCTCGGCGTGCATCTTGCCCTCGTAGCCGGGGATGGTAAGTACCTTGTGGCCGCCAAACTCGATGGCGCCCGCCTCGTGGCAGGCAACGTGGCCAGTCTCGGCAGCAACGACGCCCTCGTACGGCGCGAGCAGCATATCGATCACCGTCGCGTTGGCCTGCGTGCCGCCCACCAGAAAAAACACGTCGGCATCGGGGGCCTGGCAGGCCTCGCGAATAAGCTGCTTGGCACGCTCGGTATGTGCATCGGTACCGTAGCCGGGCTGCGGCTCCATATTGGTGTCGACGAGCGCCTGCAGCACCGCCGGGTGTGCGCCGTGGGAATAATCGTTGTTAAACGCGAGCATGGCAATCCTCTCTTACCGGGTATCGGCCAGATGATTCAAACGGAGCTATTGTACGCCGTTGGGATAGGCAATACGCGCGGCAAGGCACTCAAGTGCCAGTACCAGAGCAAAACCGCAGCTCACGTCACTCAAAAAATGCGCTCCGATCACGATACGGCCAAAGGCGACGAGCGCCGCGACCACAGCCGCCGTCCAAAAGACCACCCGGCGGCGCGACGGTTTTTCCTTAAAGGCCGCCGCGGGAAGCCCGGCGAGCATAAGGCCGATCGCCGCGTGCGCCGTGTGTCCGCTCGCAAACGACTTAAAGCCGTCCTTGATTACGCCGGCGGCGATAAAGGCCCACTTGTCGGGGTTACCGATTACCCACCACGGCTGAAAATTGAGCCCCGGCGTGACCTCGATCACGCGCATGCGCGGGCGCGACCACAACGGCTTAACAATGACGTTGAGGATGATGGCTTGAGCGATCCACACGAAAAGCACCATCAGCGCCCAGCGTGTGAGCTCGTCGGGCTCGGTCGCGCGCGTGAGGCGATAGACGATAAGGTTGGCGGTGATCACCAGCACAAACGTCAGCACCAGCTGAACGGCAATGAGTTTGCCGCCAACCTTCAGGGACGAGACGATCTCGTAGCCGGCCAGGCCAACGTTGACAAGGATGCCGAGCACGGCGAGCCATTTGCTCCCTCTGGAATCGGGACGCACCGCGCGCACGAGCATAACGCCCGCGATGCTCGCCGTCAGCTCAAACGGCAGCTCGCCGGCGGCCTCGATAAAGCGGCCGTACATGCTGCCGACGTTGAACAGCGCGCTCGAGATCTGATAATCGAAGAAACTGCCCACGCCCAGACAAAGGCACAGAACAACCGCGATAATGGCGACATCTTTCTTATAGATGTATCCGAACATGCTTTCCTTTCGGTCGGGCGAAGGGCGGTCAACCTGCAATGTGGGTGAGACGAAGATGGCTTTGTCCCGTAAATACCCTTACAGGTTGAGCATAAGTAAGCGAAAACGTTCCATTTGTGGCAAGGTGGCCCGAAGGAGGAGGGAAGCGTACTTGCGTACGCGACCGACGAGTGAGGGTCAGATTGCCCAAATGGGGCGTTTGCAGCGTCGACCCGTTAGTCGTCGTCGCTGGCACCCAACTGCTGCAGCAGCATGAGCGCCGCCGCCACCGGGCCGGTGCCGTCGTTGGCGTCGAGGCCGCGACCCAGGCCGCTGCCCGCACCGGCGCCCGCCTTGTAGGGTACCGACAGCTTGCGGCTCTTGGGGAAGTTCACCGCGCCATAGCGAGTCTTAAGCTCATAGGCCACCTTCTTGGGCACGTCGACGCCCAAAAACGTGATGCGTCCGCCGCTGAGCGTTACGCTCTCGAGCCCCAGGCGCTCGCCGCGGATGCGGATGCGCGCGCGATTGAACAGGTTGAGTCCCGCCAACGGCAGCTCGCCATGCGCGGCCTCGGTCTCCTCCTGCACCTCGTCGATGCTCTCCAGGTCCTCTGCCGCCGCGAGCTTGCGGTACACGAGCACGCGCTGGTCCACCGCCGGCAGGTACTCCTCGGACAAGAAGTAGTCAGCCGGCAGGTTAATGCCCACGCTCGCCGCCTCCACGCCGGCATCGTCGTCGCCGCGCGCCTCAGCCACCGCCTGGCCCAGCATCTGCGTAAACAGGTCAAAGCCCACGCTCGACAGGTTGCCGTGCTGCTCGGCGCCCATAAGCGAGCCGGCACCACGGATCTCCAGGTCGCGCATGGCGATGCGCATGCCGCTGCCCAGGTCCTGGAACTCGGAAAGTGCGGTCAGGCGCGCCGTCGCCTCCTCGGTGAGAGGCAGCTCGCCCGGGAACATAAAGTACGCGTAGGCCTGCGTGGCAGAGCGGCCCACACGGCCCTTGAGCTGGTAGAGCTGCGCAAGGCCAAGGCGCTGCGAGTCCTCGATGATCAGCGTGTTGGCGGTCGCGTTATCGATGCCGCTCTCCACGATGGTCGTGGCGATGAGTACATCGATCTTTTTGGTCGCGAACTCGATCATCACGTCCTCGACCTCGCGCGGGCTCATCTTGCCGTGCGCCACGCCCACGCGTGCCTCGGGCGCGGCCTCGTGCACGCGTGCCACGGCGTCATCGATGGTCTTGACGCGGTTGGACACGTAGTACACCTGGCCGCCGCGACCCACCTCCAGGCGAATCGCCGCGCTCACCACATCGGGGTCGTACTCCCCCACGTGCACGATCACGGGGCGACGCCCGGTGGGCGGCGTGGTAATCAGGCTCATGTCGCGCACGCCGCTCGTGGCCATCTGCATGGTACGCGGGATAGGCGTGGCCGAAAGCGTGAGCACGTCAATCTGCTCGCGCAGGTTCTTGAGCTGCTCCTTGTGCTGCACGCCAAAGCGCTGTTCCTCGTCGATGATCACCAGGCCCAAGTTCTTTGGGTTCACATCGGCCGAAAGCAAGCGGTGCGTGCCGATGAGCACATCGATCGTGCCCTCGGCAAACGCCTTGAGCGCGCGCTTCTGCTCCGCCGGCGTGCGGAAGCGGCTGAGCACCTCGACCTCGAGGCCAAACGGGGCAAAGCGCTCAAAGAAGGTCTCGTAGTGCTGCTGGGCCAGAATGGTCGTGGGACAGAGCACCATGACCTGGCGGCCGGAGTCCACGCACTTAAACGCCGCGCGCAGAGCGACCTCGGTCTTGCCAAAGCCCACGTCGCCGCAGAGCAGGCGGTCCATGGGCTTGGGCGCCTCCATGTCGGCCTTAATATCGGCGATGGCCTCCAGCTGGTCGCGCGTCTCGTCGTAAGGGAAGCTCTCCTCCATCTCAATCTGCTCGGGCGTGTCGGGCGGGCAGGCGATACCGGTAATCGACGAGCGGCGCGTATACAGGTCGACCAGGTCAAACGCCAGCTTTTTGGCGTTCTTGCGCGCCTTGTTGGTAGCGCGCGTCCAGTCGGCTGTGTTGAGCCTGGTCAGGCGCGGCTTGTCGCCGTCGGGGCCAACGTAGCGCGTGATGCGGTCGACCTGCTCGAGCGGCACGTAGAGCTTGTCGCCATCGGCATATTCCAGCAAAAAGTAGTCGCGTTCCTTGCCGCCCACTTCCTGGCGCGCGATCTCGCTAAAGAGCGCGATGCCGTGGGTAGCGTGCACCACGTAATCGCCCGGCTTAAACGGGAACGTGATCTGCGTAATGTCCACCTTGCGGCGGCTGCGCGCGCGGTTGGCGTCCATGCGGGCGTTGAGGTCGGCGATCGAGAACACGGCCAGGTTGGCATCGGGCACCACCACGCCCTGCGGCAAGGCGGCATCGACAAAGGTCACACGTCCGCGCGAAATAGTGGGCACGGCGGCGCCGGCGGCAGCCTGCGCGGCGCCCGCCTCGAGCGAGCGGGCGTTGAGCGCGTCGGCCTTACGCTCGCGAATGGAAGCATGGGCCTCCTGGCGTGCGGCACGGTCGGCGGAATCCGCCGCTGCCACGCGAACGCGGTCGCCGATAGCGCCGACATTTTCGGGCGCCGCGGTCAGCGATTCCTCAAAGGTAATGCCCTCGTCGCCAAAGGTGAGCTCCATCGACTCGCGCGCACCGCGGTCGGGGATGGCAAACACGCAGGCATAGCGCTTGCCCACGACCTCCTGGATGCGCGTCATAAAACGGTTGTCCGAGCCTGCGATGGCCGGCTGCTCAATCTTGAGCTCTGCCGTCACCGCGCCGCCGGCACGAATGAGGCTCACGTAGTTCAGGCGCTGCTGGGCACCAAAATCGAGCTGTTGGGCGCGCACGTACAGACCATCCAGGCGGTCAATCCCTGCCTCGCCGGCACGCGCCTCGATATCCTCGTAGGCGCGCAGGCAGTCGTCGAACAGCGAGCGCGGCTCGGACAAAACCACCAGCGCCTTGCCGCTCACGTGCGCCAACGGGCTTACGGTCTGGCCGTACATCACCGGCAAAAAGCGGTCGAGCTCGGGCGTGACGATACGCGCATCCACCATCTCGAGCAGCGCCGCCAGTTTGCTGTCGTCCTGGCTGGCGCGATAGAGCGCCACATGCATGTTGTGGACGGCCTCGTCGGTAAGCGCCAGCTCACGGCAGGGGAAGATCTCGATACTGTCCTCGTTACCGATGGTCTGCCCCGTTGAGCTCACCATGCGGCGGATGCGATCGATCTCGTCGCCAAAGAACTCAACGCGCACGGGCGCTTTTTCCTGCGCGGGAAACACCTCGACGGTGTCGCCGTGCACGCGGAACAGACCGGGCGCGTCGGCGGCGCCGGCATTGGTGTAGCCCATGCCCACTAGGCGCTGCGGCACCTCATCAAAAGGAATCTCCTCGCCCACCGCAAAGGTCGTGGACTCCCAATAGCGGCTCTCGACCGGCGGCACGCAGCGCAGCAGCGCGCGGGCCGAGGCAACCATGATGCAGTTGTCCCCGCGCACGATGCGCCCCAGAGCCTCGCAGCGCTGCGCCACCACGGCATCGTCGGGCGCCTGCTCGCGCCACGGATAGTCCTTGCGCTCGGGAAAGCGGCACACGTGCGCCAGCCCCACATAGGCGGCCAGGCTGCGCGCAGCGCGATCGGCCGCGTCCTCGCCGCTCACGATATAGACCGTGGGGCGCGGACGGCGCGCAAACTGGGCCGCCGCCATAAGCGTGCGACCCGACTGCGACACGGCCAGCGTCACGTCCTCGCCGGCATCGAGTCCGGCCTCGACGGTCTGCAACGCCTCGGCAGTGTAGAGCTGCGCGGCTATACGGTGAATGAGCATGCTGTTCCTCCGGCATCGCAACGCCAAAAGCCCGCCGGGGCAAGCTCGGCGGGTCGTACATCAAATACATTGTCTGTCATGGTAGCGCATGGAGAGGACTCCGGCTCAAGGGCAAACCCAGCCCCGCAAAAAACGCCAGACGAAGATGCGTTCCGCCCTACCCCGCTACGCGCACGCTGGGGCACAAATCTGCCAGCGGACACTCGTCACACTTGGGTTTGCGGGCGTCGCAGATCTCGCGACCGAAGGTGATCCACTGATGGTTAACCGACTCCCAATACTCGTGCGGCAAAATCTTGAGCAGATCTTGCTCGGTCTTGAGCGGCTCCTTGGCATGCGTCTTGGGGCTCAGCATCAGGCGGTGCGCAATGCGGTTGACGTGCGTGTCCACCGCAATGCCCTCCACGATGCCATACCCCACGTTGAGCACGATGTTCGCCGTCTTGCGTCCCACGCCCGGCAGCTTCACGAGCTCCTTCATGTCGGCCGGCACCTCGCCGCCATAGTCGGCGACGATCATCTGCGCGGCCTCGACGGCATGCTTGGCTTTGCTCTTGTAGAAGCCGAGTGACTTGATGGTGTCTGCCACGTCAGCCACGCTCGCCCCAGCCATGGCCTCGGGCGTGGGCCACTGGGCAAACAGCCGCGGCGTCACCTTGTTGACCTGCGCATCGGTCGTTTGCGCCGAGAGCAGCACCGCGATCAGCAGGCGGAAGGGATTCTCGTGGTCCAAAAAGCACTCGACCGGGCCATAGCGACGGTTGAGGCGCTCACACACCTCAACGGCGCGCTCGCGCTTGGCGGCATTGGTCTCGCGTGGCATAACGACTCCTCGGCTCAACGGCACAATAAACTTATGGGCACAATTGTCCCACGTCCGAGACGCTTACGCCTCCAAGAATGCGCCGGTCTGACGGCTCCACAGGCTCGCGTACTCGCCACCCGCCTCGACGAGCTGCGCATGCGTGCCGTCCTCGACGATCTCGCCATCGGCCAGCACCACAATGCGGTCGAGCGCCGCCACGGTAGACAGGCGGTGCGCCACCACAATGGAGGTGCGGCCGCGCATCAGGTTCTCGAGCGCCTCCTGCACCAGTGCCTCGGACTCGCTGTCGAGGGCAGAGGTCGCCTCGTCGAGCACCAGAATCGGCGCGTCGGTGAGAATCGCACGGGCGATGGCCACGCGCTGGCGTTGGCCGCCCGAAAGCTTGACGCCGCGCTCGCCCACCATGGTGTCAAAGCCACGGGGCAAGCGGTCGATAAACTCCAGGGCGTTGGCCAGGCGCGCGGCCTCGCGAATCTGCTCATCAGTGGCGTCGGGGCGGCCGTAGGCAATATTCTCTCGAATGGAGCGGTGGAACAGCAGCGCCTCCTGCGGCACGTAGGCAACCTGGCGGCGCAGGCTCTGCTGCGTACAGCGCGAGACATCCTGACCGTCCACGAGCACGCGGCCGCCCTGAACATCGTCCAGGCGCAGCAGCAGCTTGGTGAGCGTCGTCTTACCCGAACCCGATTTGCCCACCAGGCCCACGCGCTGGCCCGCCGCCACATGAAGTGTCAGGTTATCGAACACGCTCTCGCCCGCCGCAGCGTCACGGTACGCAAAACTCAGGTGCTCAAAATCAATCGCGCCCTCGGTCACTTTGAGCTCGGGGGCGTCCGGGTCATCTGCCACCAAACGTGGCTCGTCCAGCACGCGCGTCATCTCGGCCGCATCGCCGAGTGCGCGGTTGATGCGCTGCATCATGGAGCTTACGTAGTTCAGGCGCATGGTGAGGTTATAGGTGTAGGTAAAGATCATGACGAGCGAGCCGGCCGAGATGCCAAACCACGCGTTGCCGCCCGCCACGAACACACTCACCACGGCCATGGTGATGACGATAAGACCCGAGGTCGTAAAGTTGCGCTGCATCATGGCGTGCATCGAGACCGTCTCGGCATCGCGCGCGGCACGATCGGCGGCGTCGAACAGATCGCGTTCAAAGTCCTCGCGCCCGCAGGTCTTAACGGCCAAGATGTTCGTGACCGCGTCGGAAAGCACGCCCGAGAGCTTGTTCTGCGCGGCGGACGTCGCGGCCGAAAGCGGCATGATGCGCTTGTACATAAGCCAGACAAACGCGATGTAGACGACCATGATGC
>URNI01000030.1 GCA_900549135.1 uncultured Collinsella sp. | reverse complement strand
AATGTGCTCTCCGTCGTGAGCAGGACTGTAGAGCAGCAACCTTAATATGCCTCAGGCCCGCCCCCTCCGCCGCACACTGGGAACGTGCCACGCACTTTACCTGCGTAAACAATGTGAGTGAAATATGAATCTCGATGGATACGCCCGCAGCCGTGTATACTAAACAGCTGTGTGTAACCAGGGGAGTATTCTGGCTGGACAAAATGCCTGCTTAATAGGGTTGTCAGGTAGTCCGGACGCAATACAAGGCTGGGGAGCACGTCGTGTAAGTAGTGGTCCTCTAGGGGCGTACGCTCGGTGGTGTACGCATTGTCCCAAGACCACGCGAGAGTTGGGATCATATCTTGATCAGCATGATTCTCGGCCGCAAGATTGGCATGACCCAGGTTTGGGACGAGGACGACAACGTCGTTCCCGTCACGGTCATCCAGGCTGGCCCCTGCGCTGTCTCGCAGGTTAAAACTCAGGCAACCGACGGCTATGACGCCGTCCAGATCGGTTTCGGCGACATCAAGGCCAAGAACGTGAACAAGCCCATGGCTGGTCACTTCGCTAAGGCTGGCGTCGAGCCTGTCCGTTTCCTTCGTGAGGTCCGCGTCGAGAACGGCGAGGAGCACAAGGTCGGCGAGGTCGTCACCGTCGCTGATTTCGCTGATGTCGAGAAGGTCGACGTCATCGGTACCTCCAAGGGTAAGGGCTTCCAGGGTCGCATCAAGCGCTGGGGTCAGCGCCGCGGTCCTATGACGCATGGTTCTCACTTCCAGCGTCACCCCGGTTCTATCGGTCAGTGCGCCTATCCTGCGCGCGTCCTCAAGGGCGTCAAGATGGCCGGTCACATGGGTAACGAGCGCGTTACCGTCAAGAACCTTTCCGTTGTCCGCATCGATGCCGAGCAGAACCTCATCTTGGTCAAGGGCGCTGTCCCGGGTGCCAAGAATGGTCTCGTCGCCATCCGTATGGCCTAAGGGCCCAGCCCATTTAGCCCAGCGTCATACCAAGGAGAACACTTAAATGGCAAAGTTTGAAGTAAAGAACAGCGAGGGCAAGAAGGTCGCCGAGGCCGAGCTCTCCGCTGAGGTGTACGGCATCGAGCCGAACATCCACGTTATGCACCACATCGTCAAGTGCCAGATGGCCTCTTGGCGTCAGGGCACCCAGTCTGCTAAGGGTCGCTCTGAGGTTTCCGGTGGCGGCAAGAAGCCTTGGCGTCAGAAGGGCACCGGCCGTGCCCGCCAGGGTTCCATCCGTGCTGCCCAGTGGCGTCACGGTGGCGTTGTCTTCGCCCCCAAGCCCCGTTCCTACGCTAAGCGTATGAACAACAAGGAGGTCAAGCTGGCTATGCGCTCCGCGCTGTCCGCCAAGCTGGCCGATGGCGAGCTCGTGCTCGTCGACGACTACGGCTTCGAGAAGCCTTCCACCAAGGCTGCCGTCGCCATGCTCAAGGCTCTCGGTCTTGAGGGCAAGCGTCTGACCATCATCGTTCGCGATGAGGACGTCAACGCCTACCTGTCGTTCCGCAACATTCCCAAGACGTTCATCATCACCGCTGACGAGGCCAACACCTACGATCTCGTCAACAACAACGCTGTGCTGATGCCCGCCGACATCGCCGCTCACTTCGGGGAGGTGCTTGCATAAATGACCGCCCACGAGATCATCATCCGTCCGATCGTGTCCGAGCGTTCCTTCTCCGGCATGGAGCTGAACAAGTACACGTTCGAGGTCGCCAAGGATGCTAACAAGTATCAGATCAAGGACGCTGTCGAGGAGATCTTCGGCGTCAAGGTCGTTCGCGTGAACACCCTGACGGTCAAGCCCAAGACCAAGCGCGTGCGCTATGTCGCCGGCAAGACCCGTTCTTGGAAGAAGGCCATCGTCACGCTGGCCGAGGGCGACACCATCGAGGTCTTTGGCAACCAGGCCTAAGACTCGCTGCTGTTGAGTGAGCTCATGCCTCCCAAATAGGGGAGGCGAGAGCTCAAGGTTTTGGGCGTATAAAATGGACACGCCCGGAACCGTGTATACGTCCGGTGTCATCGCACCCGAGGCAGAACCTCGAATCCCTGTCTGCGATGGCTAACGGATTCCTATTGAAAGGGATTGTAATGGCTGTAAAGCACCTTAAGCCGACCTCCGCTGGTAGGCGTTGGCAGACGATCTCCGATTTCTCCGAGATCACCTGCACCAAGCCCGAGAAGTCTCTTCTCGAGCCCCTGCCCAAGAAGGCCGGTCGTAACAACAACGGCCGCATCACCACCCGCCACCAGGGCGGCGGCGTGAAGCGTCGTTACCGCGTGATCGACTTCAAGCGCAACAAGGACGGCGTGCCCGCCAAGGTTGCCACGATCGAGTACGATCCGAACCGTTCCGCTCGCATCGCTCTGCTGCACTACGCTGACGGTGAGAAGCGCTACATCCTGGCCCCCAAGGGCCTCGAGGTCGGTCAGACCATCATGTCCGGTTCTGACGCCGACATCAAGCCGGGCAACGCTCTGCCCCTCGCCGACATTCCCGTCGGTACGCTCATCCACGCCGTCGAGTTCCAGCCGGGCAAGGGCGCTGCTATCGCCCGTTCCGCCGGTAACTCCTGCCAGCTGATGGGTAAGGAGGGCAAGTACGCTATCGTCCGTATGCCTTCCTCCGAGATGCGCCGCATCCTCGTTACCTGCCGCGCCACCGTCGGTGAGGTCGGCAACGCCGATCACTCCAACATCGTCATCGGCAAGGCCGGCCGTAAGCGTCACATGAACGTGCGCCCGACCGTCCGCGGTACCGTCATGAACCCTGTCGACCACCCGCACGGCGGTGGCGAGGGCAAGAACCACACCTCTGGTCGTCCCTCCGTTACCCCCTGGGGTAAGCCGACGAAGGGCCTTCGTACGCGCAAGAAGAAGAAGGTCTCGAACCAGCACATCATTCGTCGCCGTAAGAAGTAATTTCGGATACCGAGTTTTAGGAGAAAGCACTTATGAGCAGAAGTCTCAAAAAGGGCCCGTTCGTGGAGACTCGCCTTCTCTCGCGTATCACCGCGATGAACGAGGCTGGCAAGAAGGACGTCGTGAAGACCTGGTCCCGCGCGTCCACCATCTTCCCCGAGATGGTTGGTCACACCATCGCCGTCCACGACGGCCGCAAGCATGTGCCCGTGTATGTTACCGAGTCCATGGTTGGTCACAAGCTCGGCGAGTTCGCGCCGACTCGTACGTTCCGTGGCCACAAGGCCAAATAGGGGGTTAACCGTAAATGGCAACTAAGTCTATTGAAACTGAGGCCACCGAGGTTCGCGCCGTCGCTAAGTACGTGCGTGTTTCCCCCAGCAAGGCCCGCCTGGTGGTCGATCTGATCCGCCGCAAGCCTGTCGCTCAGGCCTTCGACATCCTCCACTTCTGCGACCGCGCCGTCGCCGTGGATGTCGAGAAGGTTCTCCGTTCCGCCGTTGCGAACGCCGAGAACAACAACGGTCTGCGTGCCGACAACCTGGTTGTCGCCGCTGCCTATGTTGACGAGGGTCCGACGCTTAAGCGCATCCGTCCCCGCGCCAAGGGTTCCGCTTCTCGCATTCTGAAGCGTACTTCCCACATCACCGTCGTCGTTGCTCCTCGAAAGGAGGCGTAAAGCTGTATGGGTCAGAAAGTCTACCCCACCGGCTTCCGTCTTGGCATCACCGAGAACTGGCGCTCCCGCTGGTTCGCAGAGAAGGATTACGCTAAGACCCTCGGTAACGATCTCGAGATCCGCAAGTACCTCGAGAAGCGTCTTTCCCGCGCAGCTGTCTCCCGCGTCGAGATCGAGCGCGCTGGCGACAAGGTGAAGGTCATCATCCTCACCGCTCGCCCCGGCGTTGTCATCGGTAAGAAGGGTGCCGAGATCGATACCCTCCGCACCGAGCTCGAGAAGGTCGCTGGCGTTTCCAAGGGCCAGCTCTCCGTCGACGTTGTCGAGATCAAGCGCCCCGAGCTCGACGCCAACCTCGTTGCTCAGTCTATCGCCGAGCAGCTCGAGGGCCGCGTTGCCTTCCGTCGCGCTATGCGCAAGGCTGTCCAGTCCGCCCGCAAGGCCGGCGCTAAGGGCATCCGTATCCAGTGCTCCGGTCGTCTCGGCGGCGCCGAGATGGGCCGTCGTGAGTGGTACCGCGAGGGTCGCGTGCCTCTGCACACCCTCCGTGCCAAGATCGACTACGGCACGGCTGTCGCCAGCACCACCATGGGCGCTTGCGGCGTGAAGGTCTGGATCTACCTGGGCGAGAAGCTCCCGGGCCAGCCTGTTCCCAACCCTGCACTCGAGGGCTCTTCCCGTCCTCGTCGTCGTAACTCCGAGAGGAGGGGTCAGTAGTGCTTGCCCCTAAGCGTATTCTTCACCGCAAGGTGCAGCGTGGCTCCATGAAGGGCCAGGCCAAGGGTAATACCGAGCTGCATTTCGGCGAGTTTGGTATCCAGGCTCTCGAGGCCCATTGGATCACCAACCGTCAGATCGAGGCCGCTCGTATTGCCATGACCCGCTACATGAAGCGTGGCGGTCGTGTCTACATCACGATCTTCCCCGATAAGCCCATCACCAAGAAGCCTGCCGAGACTCGCATGGGTTCTGGTAAGGGTAACCCCGAGGAGTGGGTGGCCGTCGTCAAGCCCGGCCGCATCATGTTCGAGGTCAAGGGTGTTCCCGAGGAGGTCGCTCGCGAGGCTCTGCGTCTTGCGCAGCACAAGCTCCCCATCAAGACCAAGATTGTTGCTGCTAAGAACGCTGAGCAGCGCATCGAGAAGGAGATGGCTGAGGAGGCCGCTCTCGAGGCCAAGTGGGCTGCTGAGGACGCCGCCGCCGCCAAGGAGGAGAACTAATGAAGCCCGCAGAGATTCGTGAGCTCTCGGACGCTCAGCTCGTTGAGAAGCTGAAGGAAATGCGCGCCGAGCTCTTTAACCTTCGTTTCCAGATGGCCACCAGCCAGCTGGACAACACCGCTCGCGTCAACACCGTGAAGAAGGACATCGCTCGCGTCCTCACGGAGCAGCGCGCCCGCGAGATCGCAGCGGAGAAGTCCGCTGTCGCCGAGTAGGACCTAAGGAGAGAACATGACTGATTCGCGTAACTCGCGTAAGGTCCGTACGGGTGTCGTTACCTCCGTCTCCGGTGCCAAGACCATTGTTGTCACCATCACCGAGCGCAAGCGTCACCCCAAGTACGGCAAGATGATGACCAGCTCCAAGAAGCTGCACGCTCACGACGAGGAGTGCACGGCTGGCGTGGGCGATACCGTCCGCGTTATGGAGACCCGTCCTATGTCCAAGATGAAGCGTTGGCGCCTCATCGAGGTCGTCGAGCGCGCTAAATAAGCAGTCGCTCTTACGACTTGTACGTTTCCGAAGATGTGCGTATGCCTGGCTTGCATACCACGGGCCGTATAAAGGCTGCGCACCTCTCTTCGGTTCTTAGTTCGGAGGAACATCTACCATGATTCAGATGCAAACCATGCTGAACGTCGCCGACAACTCCGGCGCTCGCAAGATTCGCTGCATCAAGGTGCTTGGCGGTTCCAAGCGTCGTTATGCAGGCATCGGCGATGTGTTCATCGGTGCTGTCCAGGAGGCTACCCCTGGCGCCAACGTCAAGAAGAAGGACGTTGTCCGTTGCGTCGTCGTTCGCACTGTTAAGGAGATCCGCCGCAAGGATGGCTCCTACATTCGCTTTGATGAGAACGCCTGCGTTGTCATCAACAACGATGGTTCGCCCGTCGGCACCCGTATCTTCGGGCCCGTCGCTCGCGAGCTTCGTGACAAGAAGTACATGAAGATCGTCTCGCTCGCTCCCGAGACCCTGTAGTTAGGGGAGATATATGTATATCAAGAAGGGCGATAAGGTCCAGGTTCTCTCTGGTAAGGATCGCGGCAAGCAGGGCGTTGTCCTGCGTGCTCTCCCCGCCGAGAACAAGGTCGTTGTCGAGGGCGTTTCGGTCGTCAAGAAGGCCGTCAAGCCCAACGCTGCCAACCAGCAGGGCGGCATCGTTTCGCAGGAGGCTCCTATCGACGCCTCCAACGTCAATCTCGTTTGCCCCGAGTGCGGTAAGGTTACCCGCGTTGGTCACGAGAAGGACGGCAAGAACAAGCTGCGCGTCTGCAAGAAGTGCGGCCACAAGTTCTAAGCTGCCCGCAACATCAAGTTGCCAGCAAAGGCCCGGATGCCAAGGCACCCGGGCCTTTTTCTATCCCTACTCATTGGGTACTCATTGGGGACAGACTTATGCTCATTGGGGACAGGCTTAAATGAGTGGTCGTTTGGCATTCATTGGGGACAGCCTTTAATGAGTGCCGTTGAAACGCCGGTAGCTGGGTACGTTCCCTATGTGCCGGCAGTTAGGGAAGTCCCTATCTGCCGGCAGTTTGGAACAGTCCTTTGATGGCTGCGCCCCCAAGAGGGGTGGAGTAATACAGCCTACTCTGTCTTTTATGGCTATGGTGTTCCGTTCCTTTATGTTTCACAAAGATCGTCGCATTCGCATTTACGCGCATAGCCTTGCGCGATAATGCGCATAGCCGCGCAAACATCTGCCAACTATGGCTAAATAATGACAGATAAGCAAATAAACACGCAAACACGAGCAGATACGCGCGCAATTGTGCGAATATAGGGTTGTTAGAAATGAAGGACTTCCGATACCTCAGGAGGCACATAATGGCAGATTCCATACAGGCTCCGCTCGACGCCGAAGCAGCCGCTAAGGCGGCGTTTGCCTCGGTCCAGGATCAGCCGTTCCCCAACGATATTTTTACGGCCCCCGAGCTCCGCTGGGCTGTGATCGGGTGCGGCGTTATCGCCAACCAGATGGCTCAGTCTCTCGCTTTGGCCGGCCGCAAACTTGCGGGCGTCGCCAACCGCACGCTGTCCAAGGCTCAGGCCTTTGCCGAGCAGTACGGTATCGAGAAGGTCTATGACACGGCCGAGGACCTCTATGCCGATCCGAACATTGACGCAGTCTATATCACCACGCCGCACAACACTCATATCACCTACCTGCGAGCCGCTCTGGCAGCTGGCAAGCACGTGCTCTGCGAGAAGGCCATTACCCTCAACTTCGCCGAGCTCGACGAGGCACGTGCCATCGCCGACGAGCACAACGTGGTCCTTATGGACGCTACTACGGTGCTCCACATGCCCTTGTATCACGAGCTGCGTCGCCGCATGGATGCCGGTGAGTTTGGCCGCATGAACCTCGCCCAACTCAACTTTGGCAGCTACAAGGAGTACGGCGACCTGACCAATCGCTTCTACAACCGCAACCTTGCTGGCGGTGCCATGCTCGATATTGGCGTGTATGCTCTGTCCGTCATGCGCCTCTTTATGGCGAGCCAGCCCGCTGAGGTTGTCTCGCTGGGCAACACCTGTGAGACCGGTGTCGACGTTGCGGGAGGCATCGTCTGCCGTAATGCCGAGCAGCAGCTGGGCGTCGTGAGCCTTACGCTCCACTCCAAGCAACCCAAGCGCTCTGTCATCAGCTTCGACAAGTGCTATATCGAGGTCAACGAGTATCCGCGTGCCGATCACGCGACCATCGTGTGGACTGCGGACGGCCACCGCGAGGAGGTCCACGCCGGCACCGAGGCTTACGCCCTTTGCTATGAGATGGCCGATCTTGAGAAGGCCGTTGCCGGCGACGACTCCAAGCGCGAGCTGCTGGATTATGCTTCTGATGTTATGGAGCTTATGACCAAGCTTCGCGCCGACTGGGGAGTCGTGTACCCCGAGGAGGAGTAAGCGATGCTAGCGGAAGATAGGCTCAATGCGATTGTGTCGATGGTGCAGCAGGCTGGCTCGGTTACTGTGCCAGAGCTTGCCGATACCTTGGGCGTGACGGCGTCCACCATTCGGCGCGACCTGCAGACGCTCGACCGAGCGCACCGCATCGCCAAGGTCCACGGTGGGGCGACGAGTCTTGAGCGCGCGCACGTGACGCGCGACCTAACGCTCAATGAGCGCAGCGACCTCCATAACGATGACAAGGAGCGTATCTGCGCCCGTGCGGCGGCGCTTGTGGAGCCTGAGAGCTTTGTATACATCGACTCGGGCTCGACGACGCTCAGGCTCATCGAGCATCTTCCACACCTTGAAGATGTCACCTATGTGACCGATTCCGTGCTCCATGCTCAGCGCCTTGCTTTGCGCGGCATGCGTACCGTGGTGCTGGGCGGCGAGCTCAAACCCGAGACCGAGGCGCTCGTTGGCCCCGATGCCTTGGCAACCTTAGACCGCTACAACTTCAACTGTGGCTTTTGGGGCTCTAACGGCATTGCCGCCGAGCAGGGCTTCACGGCGCCAGATATCGAGGAGGCGCAAGTAAAGCGTATCTCGATGCGCCATACGGCCAAGCGCTTCGTAATCTCGGACGCCAGTAAATTTGGCATGGTGGCGCCCATCAAGTTCGCGGACTTCCGCGACGCAACGATTATTACCGCAGGCGAGGTCCCCGCCAAGTACCGGGCAATGGACAACGTCATCACGGTCTAACAGCAGGGGACGGGCTAAGGCCAAAACCACCGCGAAGGGACAGGAGCCTTTGTGGTGGTTTTGACGTTTGTCCAGATAAGGCCTGCCAAAATAAACCCGTCCCTTTTCGGGAGACTTTAGGGCTCCCAGGGGCAGGGGGCTTCGATGTGGATGTGCTCGCCGATTACGGGATGCGTGAAGGACACGCTGTAGGCGTGGAGCATCAGGCCGCAGGGGCGCGGCGTTCCGTACAGGTCGTCGCCAACCAGGGGATGATGCTCGCTTGCCAGGTGCACACGGATTTGGTGCTTGCGGCCGGTGAGCAACTCGACATCGATATACGAGCGCGTGGGCAGGCCACGACGGCTCTTAAGGCGTTTGAGCACCTTCACGCGCGTTTGAGAAGGCTTGCCGCTGGCGCCGACGCGCATCTTTCGGCTGTCGTGACGGTCGCGGGCGATGGGCTTGTCGATGAGCTTTTCGTTCCAGTCGATCTTGCCCTCGGCGAGCGCTAGGTAGTGCTTTTCGAAAGCGTGGTCGATAATCATCTGGTCAAAGGCGGGCTGCGTCTGTTTGTCGAGCGAAAACAGCACCACGCCGGTGGTGTTGCGGTCCAGGCGGTTGAGCGGCTGCATGTCAGTCGCGGCAAAGCCGTCGCCCATCGCCAGCAACAGGTCGCTGGCGTAGTCGGTAAGCGTGCGCTCGCCGGTGCCGTCGCCGTGGACGATCATGCCGGCGGGCTTGTCGATGGCCATGAGCCAGGCGTCGCAGTAGAGGACTTGAGGTTCTTCGTTCACGTGTAAGCCTTTCGGTTAGCTGATTCCCACAAACATGCAGCCCGAGGTCGCCCCGCGTAGGCGGGCGGCGGGCTTGCGGCCGGCTTGAGCCGCCTCGACGGCGCGACGGACGCGTGCGACGGCGCGGCCCACCTCATCCGTCTCGAGCAGCGTTCCGTCCACCATGAGACGACGCACGCCGGCATCGAGCAGCTGTGGTACCTGCGGCGTAAGGTCGATGGGGTAGGCGTCGTACAAGCGAGAGCGGCCATGGATGTCGGTGCGGACGGGCATGACCTTTCCGTCGATATTCTTGAGCGAGAGCTTGCGGGCACGCAGGCGGCAGTTGGCACAATCGTGGATGCAGCCGTTGGCAACCTGCAGAATGCAATGCTCGCTTGTCATGACGCGCGGGCGGCCAAAGACGGTGATGCCTAGAGCCGCGGGCGCGGCGGCGCCGAGCGAGACAATCTCGTCGAGCGTGATTTCGGGCGAGAGCCAAAACGCACCGGCTCCGCGCTCGGCAAGCGCCTCCATGCAGGGTGCGTTGTGAACCGGCAGGCAAGAGCGAATCTCGGCCGTGGCGCCAACCTGGGCGGCCAGGGCAAGCTCAGAGATGTTGCCAATAGCGACCGTGGCGCCGGCAACAACCCAGGGATCGACGCGCTCGTGGTCGACGGCGCGGCAGACCTCGTCGAGTACGGGCACGATACCCTGCTCAAATGTATCGGCAGGGGAGAGCCCGGCCGCATCGAGCGCGTCGGCGGTCATGTAGATGCGCGTTGCACCCTCCGCGCGCGCTGCCTCGGCGGCTTCGAGCGTGGTGACGGTGGTGCAGATCTGCGGCTCGTCGCGGTAGTGCTCGGGCATGGGGCGGGAATCACTGGTTACAATCGCCGGCAGCTCGAGCGTTTTCGCGCGCTCCTCGTACGGTGCCAGAATGGCCTCTTCCAGCGCCTTACAAGCGGCGGCGCGCACCTTGTGCACGGCGGAGAAGCCCATGCCGCAGCCCTCATCGAGCGCCACATCAAAGCTCGCGGCCTCAAAGGGAGAGGAGCCCATGCGCCCGACGTGCTCAACCAGATCGGATGCCTCGACGGCGCGGGTCTTGGCGGCCTCGACGGTGAAGCCCGTGGCGGTGGCGGTGAGCGCGGGGTTGTCACAGCAGGTGAGTGTGACAGTAAACGGCTCGCCCAGGCGCGCCACGACGGACACGTCAACAGCTCGGCGGCGCAGCACATCGCGCTTGAGCGCGGCGCCGGCGGCGTCGATGGCGCGCTGACTGCGAATCACGCGGACGCGGCAGCCCTCGGGCATGCTGCGGGGCACGCGACATTCGATGATGTCGCCGGCGGCGGCATCATCGGCGGCAATGGTGGTCAGGAACTGGTCAAACTCGTTATCGTGGCGAAGCTCCAGCAGGTCGCCCTTGCCCACGGGCTCAAACAGCTCAATGCGGGCGATGGCGGCGCGGCGACGGCGGTCGTCGGGCTTAAGGCCGCGTACATCGCGGTTGGCTGGGCGGCTGCCCAGCACCGTGCCCACGATCTGGCCGCGGTTGTTGGAACGCTCATAGCTCATCATCTCATCGCCCGAGGTGCCGTCCTGATAGGCGTGCGTAAAGTCGCGGTTGAAGCAGCGCTTGAGCTGGCGCTGGCGGGCGGCTACCTCGTCCTTATCTACGGCGACCCCGGCCAGCATGTCATCAATCTGGTGACGATACACATCGACGATGGAATACACGTAATCGGGGGCCTTCATGCGGCCCTCGAGCTTGAGCGATGCGGCGCCGGCGTCATACAGACGGCGAACAAGCTGCGACGTGTTGGTGTCGCGCGGGCACAGCGCGCGCTCGCGACCGGCAGGGGAGAGCGAGCGGCCGTTCTCGTCGATCAGCTCGTAGGGCAGGCGGCAGGGCTGGGCGCACATGCCGCGGTTGGCCGATCGTCCCGCCATGGCAAAGCTCGAAAGCAGGCACAGGCCCGAGTAGCAAAAGCAGATGGCACCGTGGCTAAAGACCTCGAGGTCCACATCGGGCGCGGCGTTGTGAATGGCGGCGATCTCGTCGATGGAGAGCTCGCGCGAGAGAGTCACGCGGTCGGCGCCCTGCTCACGGCACCAAAGGGTTCCGCGGTCGTCGTGGATGTTCGCCTGGGTCGAGATATGTGTCTCGATGCCGGGCATGGTGCGCTTGACCTCAAAGAACAGGCCCCAGTCCTGGATGATGAAGGCGTCGGCGCCCAGCGTGGAGCAGCGATGGATGAGTTGCAACGCATCGCCCATCTCGGACTGTTTGATGACGATGTTGACCGTGACGTAGACGCGCGACCCGGCTAGATGTGCGGCGCGGCAGGCTTGCTCAAAGGCCTCGTCGGTAAAGTTGGTGGCCTTGCGGCGGGCGTTGAAGCTGCCCATGCCGCAATAGATGGCGTCTGCCCCCGCGGCGAGTGCGGCGGCAAAGGGCTCGGGCCCTCCGGCGGGCGCCAAAAGCTCGGGTCTGCGGTTGGTGGTTCGACTGGCGGTTGCGGTCATATCCTGCCTTTCAAAATGCTCAGATATTCAAAAGTATAGTGGTGCCGTTGCGGCAGGCGATGCCCGTGCTCCAAGCGGGATAAAGTCTTCAGCAGCTTGGGCTGGCTGACCCCGTGGAGAACCGTTCAGCGGTTCGGGGAAACCGTTGGGCGATAAAATATTCTCGCAAACTGATAATATTCTTGCATCGCACGGAAACCTTGATTACTATCCCAATCAAGCGCGGTGTTCAGACCGAACTGTGCCTCCCGGTGTGAACACCGCGCTCACACTCTCTCAATTGATCGTAAGGAGAAAAACATGAGCAAGACCGTCGTGTCTTCCGATAACGCGCCCGCAGCCATCGGTCCGTATTCCCCCGGTATCCAGACCGGCAACATGGTGTTCCTGTCCGGCCAGCTGGGCATCGATCCCGCAACCGGCAAGATGCCCGAGGGCGTCGAGGCCCAGGCCAAGCAGTCCCTTGCTAACGTCGAGGCCCTGCTGACCGCTGCCGGCGCCACCTTTGCCGATGTCGTCAAGACCACGGTCTACCTGGCCGACATTGCCGACTTCGCTGCCGTGAACGAGATCTACGCTTCCAAGTTCGAGGCCCCGTTCCCCGCGCGCAGCGCCTTCCAGGTTGCCGCCCTTCCGGCTGGCGGTCTGGTCGAGATCGAGGTCGTCGCCGCCCTCTAAGGCGTTGGCAACAACTCAACATGACATGCAAAAAGACCCTGCAGCGCGTGTGAACCGCGCCCCAAATCTTGGACGCCCTAAATAGCGACTAGGCCGCAAGGGCCTGATTCCGGTACTCCTCCGGGGTCAGGCCCTTCAATCTTACCTGCCTCCGGCTCGTGTTCCAGTGGACTATGTATTCCTCCAGGTCGCGTTTGAAATCCTCGAACGTCTTCCACTCGCGGCCCCTGTAGAACTCGTCCTTGACGTGGCCGAAGAGCTGCTCGGTGGCGGCATTGTCGATGCAGTTCGCCTTCCTGGACATGCTCTGGACGATACCGGCGGCCTCGAGCCTGGATGTGTACGAGGCGTGCTGGTACTGCCAGCCCCGGTCCGAGTGCATGGTCGGGGCGGCGCCCTCGGGGATCTTGGACAGCAGCTCGTCGAGCATCCTCGCCTGCTGGGCCATGTCGGGCGTGGTCGATATGTCGCTCGCCACGATCTCCTTGGTGCAGAAGTCCAGCGTCGGGGCCCAGTAGGCCTTGCCGCCGGCCACCTTGAACTCGGTGACGTCCGTCCCCAGCTTCTGCCACGGGGCCCCGGCGTCGAAATCCCTCGCGATCACGTTCTCGAACGTCCTGCCGACGACGCCCCTGTACGAGTTGTACCTGTGGTAGGCCGTCTCGCGTCTGATGCCGCAGCGAATCCCCATCTCGCGCATCATCTTGAGCACGGTCTTGTCGGCTATCACGGCCCCCTCTTCCGCCCTGAGGCACATCGCTATCTGCCGGTGCCCGCAGCCGTTGGCGGTGCGCGAGAAGATCTCGGCGGCCGCCTCCCGGAGCTCGGGGCGCGTGGGCCTCGGCGGGTGCGCGAGGGCGTAGTAGTAGGTCGACCTCTTGAGCTCGGCGCATGCGAGCAGGTGCCCGAGCGCGTGCCCCTCGGCGCGCAGGGCCGCGACCGCTTCGGCCTTCGCCCTGGTCAGAGCCCGTCCCTCTCGACCAGGGCGCGTAATTTTTTTAGGTAGGCCACCTCGGCCTCGAGCCTACGGCACCGCTCCTCGAGCTCCTCCTCGCGGGTCCGCGGCCTCGCCCTGGAACCGCTCGGCCGGCCCTTGGGCCTCGGGCGCAGGGCCTCCGCGCCGCCCCGGCGGTATAGCGCGCACCACTTCTTGAGCGGCGACATCGACATTATGCCGAACGCCGCCATCGCCTCGGTCTTCGTCATGCCGCCGTCGACGACGGCGGAGGCGGCGGCGACCTTCTGCTCGTATGCGTACCTGCCCTGCTTTCCGTCCATGCGCAGCAGCACCTCGCTCCCGAATGCGCGGTATATCTCCTGCCATCTTCTCACGGCTTCCGCGGGAAGCGAAAGGGCGATCGCGGCAGATTTATACCCGCGTCCGAGCTCGAAGAGCCCTATGGCCGCCTTCCTGGCCTCGACATCATGCTTCACCCTCAAATCAACGCGCATAAAGAAAGCCTCCCATTTCTCATGTCCAAGAAATGGGAGGCAGTTCAGTGCGAGCTGCAGGGTCTTTTGTCAAGTGACGGATCGCTTGTGGAGCCGCGCTCCATTTTGCTCGTTAGGCCTCCTTGCGAACTTTTTGCAGGTAGCGGTAGACGCTGGGCTCCGAGATGCCGAGCGCGGTGGCGGCGCAGGCCACGGCGCCCTTGAGCATGAACACCCCGTTGCCGTTGAGGTGGCGAATGACGTCCACGCGGTCGCTCTGACCAAGCGACGCTACATCCAGCCCGCGCGCGCTCAGCAACTCGGAAATACTGCGGTCAATGAGCTCCTGCGTAGACTCCGAAAGACTTTCGACTTCGATAGACGCGGGCTCCGCCTGCCTCGGCACAGCGTCGAAGCAGGCCATGAGCTGCTGCGCCATGGCGTTGATGGAGCGTACGGTCGAGAGGTCGGTGTTGACGCAGAGCATACCGACGATTTCGTCATTCTCGCGGATAAAGTACGTCGCTGACTCCAACGTCTTGCCGCCGGCGCCGCGGCCCTCGTAGCCCGTAATAAACGGCAGGTCGCGATACTTGGCGTCGTGCATGATCTTGAGCGCCAGATCGGTGGCGGGACCGCCGACCTTGCGGCCGCTCACGATGCCGTTGCGAATATCGACGATGGCGTGGTCGGGATCCGAGAAATCGTGCAGCACGATTTCGCTGTTTTTGCCGAGTATCTGCTCCAGAAAATCGACCATCGGCAAAAAGCGACGTACGGTCTCGTTCACGGGCAACTCCTTTGGGTGAAATCGGAAATGTTCATAACAATTTTTTCTCATGGTAACACGCTGCCCATCATCTCGTATATCCGCAGGTACATTGCGTAATGCAGACGAACGGTAGGAATTTAGCGGTAAACGGTTGACCAAAAGAAAAGTTAGATGTTATTTTGACCAGACACTTTCCTGACCTGCGGAAATGCGTTATTTCAGCTGAAGAATAGTCTGATAACAAAAAATTATTATTGAGAATGAGAATCATCTTTAATACGATATGCAATGAAGGCACAACCTCAACCCCGCACTGCGTCACAATAGAGCGTTAGATGCGAAAACAACTACTTCGAGGATTGGTGGTCAAATGACCCAGGAGACGGTTACGAACGGCACTGAAGCCCTGTTCACTCGCGAAGGCATGCCTCCCGTTAAGGAAATGATCCCGTGTGCCCTTCAGCACGTACTGGCATCGTTTGCCGGCATCATTACCCCGGCGGTCATCATGGCCGGCGTCTACGGTTTTAATAGCCAGCAGAGTACCGACATCATCCAGGTCGCGCTCATTCTTTCGGCGATCGACACGGCCCTTCAGGCCTTCGCTCCCTTCCGTCGCATCGGCGGCGGCCTGCCCATCGTCATGGGCGTTTCGTTCGCGTTCCTGCCGGCCCTGCAGGCCATGGGCGCCTCGGGCTTTAGCTTTGGTGCGCTGCTGGGTGGCGAGATCGTCGGCGGCGCCGTCGCGGTCCTCTTTGGCCTGGCCTACAGCAAGATCAAGTGGCTGTTCCCGCCCGTCGTGACCGGTACGGTCATCTTCTCCATCGGCGTTTCGCTGTATCCCACGGCCGTCAAGTATATGGCCGGCGGTATGGGTACGCCGCTGTGGGGCACCCCGCAGGCCTGGTGCGTCGCTCTTATCACCTTCGCCGTGGTCTTTGCGCTCGCCAACTTTGGCAAGGGCACGCTCAAGCTGGGATCTGTGTTCTTTGGCATGATCGTCGGCATGATCGTCTCCATCCCCTTTGGTATGATCGACTTCTCCAGCGTCGCCACCGCTCAGGTCTTCGCCCTTCCCAAGCTCATGCCCTACGCGCTCGAGTTTGATCCCGAGGTCTGCATTACCCTCGCCGTCGTGTTCCCCATGGTTGCCATCCAGGTTATCGGTGACGTCTCCGCCGCCTGCCTGGGCTCCATCGACCGTATGCCCACCGAGCGCGAGCTCTCCGGCGCTATCGTGTCCCAGGGCCTCACCTCTATGGTCGGCGGTCTGCTGGGCGGTCTTCCCACCAGCGCCCTTGGCCAGAACGTGGGCATCATCTGCTCCAACAAGGTCGTCAACAAGTGGGTCTTTGTGATCATTGCGGCCGTCTTTGCCATCGCCGGTCTGTTCCCGCAGCTCTCTGCCGTCCTTTCCGCTATCCCGCAGCCCGTCATCGGCGGCGCGACCGTCGGCGTCTTTGGCACCATCACCATGAACGGCGTGCGCATGTTCACCCGCGAGGGCCTCACGCAGCGCACTACCACTATCGTCGGCACCTCCGTCGTCTTTGGCCTGGGTATCTGGATGGCCAGCGGTTGCCTTGCCGGCGAGGGTATGCCCGCCTGGGTGTCCACCGTCATCGGCTCCAATGCCGTAACCCCCACCGCCATCATGGCCATTGTCCTTAACCTGATCCTTCCGCAGACGCCGGTCGTGGCTCAGCACATCGATGCTGCCAAGGACGCTGCCGTGGATCTGGTCTTGCCCGAGAGCAAGAAGTAACCAATTCGGTGCTATTCGTCGGCGGACGCATCGCCTCGTCCGCCGACGCCATGCGGCGCCAAGCCGCACTTCAAAGGGTTTGTCCCTTTGGTGAAGCGTTGACGGGAGAGGGCCCGTTTCCGGTGTAGGCCGGCGCTTCGCACTCCGCCATGTCAGAGGTGTCAAACCCCGCCTCTGATGTTGAAGGGAGCATCCATGCTTCTGGTCGCTAACGGTTCCGTCTTTACCCGCAACGCTCAGACCCCGTTCATTCCAAACGGTGCGGTCGCCATTGACGGAGATACGATCGTCGAAGTGGGCCCCGAGCGCGAGCTCAAGGCCAAGTACCCGGATGCCGAGTACGTCGATGCCCAGGGCAACCTCATCATGCCTGGACTTATCAACTGCCACACCCACATCTACTCGGGTCTGGCCCGCGGCCTTGCCATTAAGGGCTGCAACCCCACCAACTTCCTGGAGAATCTCGAGCAGCAGTGGTGGAAGATCGACGACAATCTGACGCTCGACGGCACCAAGGCCAGCGCCTATGCCACGATTTTGGACTCTATCCGCGATGGCGTCACCACGATCTTCGATCACCATGCGAGCTTCTGCGAGATCCCGGGAAGCCTCTTTACCATTAAGGATGCAGCTCAGGAGCTGGGCATGCGTTCGTGCCTGTGCTACGAGGTCTCCGATCGCCGTGGCCAGGAAAAATGCGACCAGGCCATTGCCGAGAACGCCGAATTTGCCCAGTGGGCCGCCAAAGAGCGTCGCGATAACGACAACCACATGATCGCCGCCATGTTTGGCGGACATGCTACCTTTACGCTGTCGGACGAGACCATGGATAAGATGGCCGAGGCCAACAACGGCCTGACCGGCTTCCACATCCACGTGTGCGAGGGCATGAACGACGTGTGGGATTCCCGCCTCAACCGCGGTGGTATCAGCCCCGTCGAGCGCCTGCTGCAGCACAACCTGCTGGGTCCCGACACCATGCTCGGCCACTGCATCCACGTGACGCCTGCCGAGATGGATATCGTCAAGGAGTCCGGCACCTGGCTCGTCAACAACCCCGAATCCAATATGGGCAACGCCGTGGGCTGCGCCCCCGTGCTCGAGTTCTTCCGCCGCGGTATCCCCGTGTGCATGGGCACCGACGCCTACACCCACGATATGCTCGAGAGCCTTAAGGTCTTCCTGATCATTCAGCGCCACAACGCCGCCATGCCCAACGTGGGCTGGTGCGAGGCCATGACCATGCTGTTCGAGAACAACGCCAAGATGGCGAGCAAGTACTTCGATCGCAAGCTCGGTGTGCTCGAGGCCGGCGCTGCCGCCGACGTTATCGTTATGGACTACAAGCCCTTTACGCCGCTGAGCGAGGAGAACATCGACGGCCACATGCTCTTTGGCATGATGGGCAAAAACTGCCGCACCACCATCATCAACGGCCGCGTCCTGTACAAGGATCGCGAGTTCGTTGGCATTGATGAGGACAAGATCAACGCGTGGACCATGGCCGAGTCCAAGAAGCTCTGGAGCACGCTCAACGATCGCACCTACTAATTCACAAGTAGATTCACGCGCGTCGGATGTTTCGCCGCGTTCGACGCGCGTATAGGCGGCCTCCGCGGGGTCGCCGGCGCTGTGCTAGCGCTACACCGTATTTGCGCCCGCCGCGCGGTCTCGCCGGGCGTTACAGAGAGGAGCTCATTATGAGCGACATCATGAGGCCGATCCCGTTTTCGCAGCTGATGAACTGGATCATCGAGGAGCACAAGACCCAGGGCGCCGTCTTTGGCGTGCGCAAGATGGTCACGACCAACCAGGAGGGCGCGCTTCCCATTTTTGACGAGCGCATCGAGACTCCGTTTGGCCCGGCCGCCGGCCCCAACACGCAGCTGGCCCAGAACATCGTGGCATCCTACGTGGCCGGTTCCCGCTTCTTTGAGCTCAAGACCGTTCAGGTTATGGACGGCGAGGAGCTCTCCAAGTGTGTGAACAAGCCCTGCATCGTGGCGCAGGACGAGTGCTACAACTGCGAGTGGTCGACCGAGCTCGAGGTTCCGCAGGCCTTTGCCGAGTACGTGAAGGCATGGTTCGCCTGCCACCTGATCGCCCGCGAGTACGGTCTGGGTAGCCCGGACGGCTTTGTCTTCAACATGTCCGTGGGTTATGACCTCGAGGGCATCAAGAGCCCCAAGGTCGACGCCTACATCGAGGGCATGAAGGACGCCAGCGGCTCCGAGGTTTGGAACGAGTGCCGCACGTGGGCACTCGCTAACCTGGACAAGTTTGAGCATGTCGATGCCGCGTTTGTCGAGTCCATCCCGGCGCGCGTCTCCAACTCCATCACCGAGTCCACCCTGCACGGCTGCCCGCCGGCGGAGATCGAGCGCATCGCGACCTATCTGATTACCGAGAAGGGTCTCAACACCTACATCAAGTGCAACCCCACGCTGCTGGGCTATGAGTTTGCCCGCCAGCGCCTCAACGAGTTGGGCTTTGACTACATCGTCTTCGATGACACGCACTTCCGCGAGGACCTGCAGTGGGCCGATGCCGTGCCTATGTTCGAGCGCCTGATTGCCCTGTGCGCCGAGCGCGGCCTGGGCGTGGAGGCAAAGCCGGACTCCGACGGCATCTGCTTCGTGGGGCCGGTGGGCATCAGGACCTTCCTGCTTGACACGCTGGACCGTCGCGCGGGAGACATCGTGGAGTGGGAGACCGGGCGCGTCCTGGGCCACCACGACGGGGCCTTCCTCTTCACCGTGGGGCAGCGCAAGGGCCTTGACCTGGGTGGCGGCCCCGCCCGCTACGTGGTCTCGACGGACGTCCGGAAGAACGTGGTCTACGTC
>URNI01000029.1 GCA_900549135.1 uncultured Collinsella sp. | reverse complement strand
AGCACTCCGCATGCACGCGACGGAACACATGCCCGGTAATCCCCTCCATAGGGGCCAGCGAAAGGATCATCTACTCTTCTCTCATATCAACACAACAAAGGGGCCGTCCCTTTGTCACATGCATTATGCCTTGCGCTTCAGGCGATTCACAAGGAAGAGGTAGCTACTGAACGATGACCACCCTCCAGCCGCACCCCATACAACAAGGTCTAATACTTTTCCCGAGAAGTGAACGAGTGAAAACGCACCCCCGAAGCATCGACACTTTTGAGATGCAATTTCCTGCGGTTTTGTCAGTCAAATCCTGCGGTTTTGATGCCTAAAAATGTCGATGCTTCGGAGGTCCAAGTATGGCCGTTCACTTCTCGGAAAAGTATTAGACCTCGATTTACATGCCACTCAATGTGACAAAATGGCTGCTTCTTTGTCACATTCGATGAAAAAGGGCACCGATGTTAGTCGATGCCCCAAAGCGGCTGCAGGTTAAGCCCTACAGCGTATGTCTAAGACGAATCGAACTATTCGTCCCAGGAGAGGTTCTTACCAGTCTTTTTTGCCAGCAGCAAGAACAGGCCGATAATAACGTTGCACGCGATGCAGAAGATGAAGACGCCCTGGAAGGAGCCGACAAGCTCATAGACCTTCATCATAACGGGCATGCCAAAGGCGCCGACGATATAGCCCACGGAGCAGATCAGCGCGAAGATGCGACCGAAATCGCGGGAGCCAAAGACATCCATAACCAAAACGGTCAGGGCAGTGCCAGCGATGACGTACATTACGTCGTTCACGCCTGCTGCGAGGATGCTGAGCGTCGAGTTGCCGCTGCTCATCATGAGCATGACAAAGGAGAGGATGGAGACAGCGAGCCAGCCCAGAATAGCCTTCGTGCTGCCAAACTTATCGCAAGTGGTGCCGACGATCGGATTGAGGAACAGATCGAAGAGCGATGCAGCGGATACCATGAAGCCGCCCACCATGGGGCTAAAACCAACCTCGGAAGCATACGTCGGGAAGAGCTGGTTCATGCAGCAAGTGAGCTGAACGAGACAGAGGAAGCCGATGCAGAAGAAGAAGGCAGGCGACTTAATGGCGCGCGCATAGCTAACGCCACGCGTGCTATCCTCGGTCGTCTCCTCGGTCTCGGTGACCGTCTCGCCCTCGACGTAGCCATAGGGCAGCATGCCCTTGTCCTGAGGCTTGTAGCGGATGATCAGAATGGAAGCTGGGAGAATGAGCACTGCGGAAACACCGGCGAGCACCAGATAACCAGTTCTCCAGCCAGCGGCCTCGATGACAGAGGTGATGACGGGACTCATGATGAGCATGTAAATCGAGTTCACTGCCCAAGCGAGACCGATTGCCAGGCCACCAGATTTTTTGAACCACTGGTCAATAACGTCGGACATAGCGACGCCGGTGGTGAAGGCGAAGCAAACGCCAATCAGGGCGCCAGCGGCGATGAACATCCAGACTTCGGTGTAGAAGGCCATGCCTGCGCCGGCAGCAAGCAAAATAAGCTCGACAACGGGGAGCCAAACCTTGCCAACGACCTTGGGAATGAGTTTTCCGACAAACGGAAGAGCTGCCGCAAGACCAATGAGCGTTGCGGTGAAGTAATACGAGAAGATGGAATAGTCAAACCCGAACTCCTCGCACACGGGTGCGACGAAGGAGCCCGCGATGACGCTATAGGATCCGGTCGTGCCGGCAGACATAAGGCCGAGCGCGATTACGAGAACCCATGCGTAAACCTTGCTGCTCTTTAACTTTGCATTTTCCATTGATACAGCTCCTAGAGACCCAGAAGGGCACACATAACGGCCTTGATGGTGTGCTGACGGTTCTCTGCCTCACGGAAGATGACCGAAGCGTTGGCCTCAAAGCACTCGTCGGCAATCTCAAAGCCCTCGGTGATGATTTCGCGATGGAGGTCGTTCTTGCACTGGTCGAGGAGCATTTTGCCGACACGGTGATCTGCGTTATGGACAGAGGGAAGCTCATGCATGCAGAAGATGTCGGGATTGTTGGTGCGCTTGCACAGCTCGCTGGTGACGCGATAGGGGTACAAAGACTCGGCATCGCCCAGCCAGGAGTTGTAGTCGTCGGGATCCAGAACCTCTTCGCCGCACTCGGGGTTGATGTAGCGCCACTCCTCGGTAACGATAACGTCAACGCCATCCAGGGCATCGAGGTCAGAGGTGATGGTAAAGGTCCTATTGGGAGCGTACTTGGCGTAGCAGGCCTCCACCTCTTCGATCATTTCCTTGCACATCTGCTGACGGAGGTCGTCGGGGCCGATGGCGAGGAAGTCCATGTCGAGCATAGCGCACAGACGGCCATACCACACCGGGGCGCCGGCGCAGTTGCCAACGAAAGCCATCTTCTTGCCGCGGCTCGTACGCAAACCGCCCCATTGCTCTTCCATCGTAAGAGCGTCAGCGAGCATCTGAGTCGGGTGATCGCCGAGAGTAAGGGCATTGATGACCGGGATGTCAACCAGGTCGGCGACGTCATAGAGGAACTGCTCGTCCTTCTGTGCGCGGTAGACGATGAGATCATACATGCCGTTAAAGACGCGCATGGCGTCCTTGACGGTCTCGCAGTCACCCATGTGGGAGTTGGTCAGATAAGTGAAGCCCATGCCCAAATCGTTGCAGGAGGTCTCGAATGCGCAACGAGTACGAGTCGAGCCCCACTCAAAGTTGGCGAGGACGTTTTTGCCGGGGAAGTAGCGCTGGTCGACACCAGACTTCTTCTGAGCCTTAAGGTTCCAGGCAAGATCGATGAGATAGCGGAAATCCTCGGAGGAGAGATCATGGATGTTGATGTAGTCGCGACCGCGGAGGCTGTTGTTCATGCCTATTTCCTTTCCATTTAGTGATAGATGAATGTCGAATGTGTCCCCGAGGGAAACACGGATATCCCTCGGGGAGCAGTAAGTGTGGCGCCTAAATCAGACAGTGCAGGCTCAAAGGCTCGCTAGCAGCTGGCTGCCACGTCCTTGGTCCAGCAGTGCACGCCGCCGCCGGACAGGTTAAGCGCGAGAGAGTCAATCATGATGACTTTGCGATCGGGGAAGCAGCTCTCAAGAACGGCTTTGGCCTGCTCGTCCTTCTCCTTCACGACTTCGTTCATGCCCTCGTGGTAATAACGCTGACCAAGAACGACGCCATTGCAGATGAGGAAGTTGCAGTAGCTCGCTGCTGCGTAGAAGTGGACGGGGCCCTCGGGCCAGGGAGTGCCATCCATAAACTTGCCGCCCATTTCGTCGATGAAGCCCTTATAGAGCTCGTAATCCTCATCGCCAGGGGCGATAACGACTTCAATCGGCTCGGCGGTGGGCATACGAACAATCTCGAAGGGCTTGCCCTCCCAGTCCGTTTCGTTGCTCAGGATCTCGTAGGCCGCCTCAATGCGGCGACGAGACTCTGCGCCAGCCTTGCTCGAGGCTGCCTCTTCATCGGACACCTCGGCAAGAAGAATCTTGTTCGGAGTGATAAAGCGACACATCTCATCAATGTGAGCCGCAAAGCTCATGCCAAAGACGGGAGTTCCGTCTTCCTTCTCGTCGAGGATGCCCAGTCGATAGTCGTCGTCCTCGAGCATAGGCTGCGGAAGCCAGATAACCTTGTTGAGGTTGTAGATGCGCTTATACTCGGCCTCTACTTCCTCTTTCGTGAACTCGGGATTACGCTTGCGGCATTCCGTGTCCTCGATGGCGATCAGAGTGCCGTGACCGTCAAACTCGCGGTCGCCGCCCTCCGAAACCATTTCGGAATTGACGATATCGAAGCAACCGAGCGCAACCGCCATGTGAACGGCTGCCTTACGTGCGGACTGGCACTCCGGGGAGTTCTTGTCCCACACGCCGTAATAGGTCCAAGCGGGGTTGACCATATAAGAATGGCCCTTGTCGTCGACCATGATGCTGGGACCGTTGTCGCGGACATAGAAGTTGGAGTCTTCGAACTGCGTGATCTCGATGCGATCGAGATCAACCCCCTCCTCCTTCAGGCGCGAGCAAGCCTCCTCATAGGAGCCGGGGGTGCCGCAATTGAGGTTGACCGTAACGTCGCCATACTCGAGCAGAGCCTTGATCACGTCAACGCAGGGCTGGCGGTTATCGTAGCCCTCTGCACGGATGTAATCGGGAAGCCATGTCACATAGACGTTGGAGCGCTTCTCGAACTCGCCCGGCATACGATAGTTCTCGTACATGGTTGGTCCTTCCGTCGGGTTTCCCGCGATGCTGTCCGGCCGCGACAATAGCGGGGTTTCACCTGCTATAGTACTACTATACCTACCGTTCGGTAGATAATTTTGAATAATTGCCGCTCGCCTACTGATACATACCGTTCGCCGTATATAGTGGTCATGTTTGGACACGAATTGATGTTCCGTTGCCATCCTTAATAATGTTGGTAGTGCGGAAGTGATTTGCAATGGAGAAATGCAGCGTGAGCACAAGAAAAAAAATATTGGACGCAATGTACGATCTTGTGGCAGAAGTCGGTTATGACAAAGCGTCTATCGGAAAGATTTGCGACTTTGTCGGTATATCCAAGCCGTCGGTGTACTACTACTTTCCCTCAAAAGAGGAGATTTTCACTACGCTCTTGGACAGCATGTTTCCGACCATCGACTATCAGCGCGACTACTCGCTAATAGTCGATAGGGACGGGTTCAAGGCCGCGCTTATCGAGCTCGGCAATTCAGTTATAGGTGGCTATCGAAGCGATGAAAAGCGCCGGCGCGTGCTGGCCGAGGTTAGCGTTCAAGCAAATCGAATTCCTGCAGTTCAGGAACGTCAAGCGACGGCGACCAAACGAACCATGGATGCGCTTAAAGACATCCTTCTTCATGGTGTAGAGATTGGCGCGTTTTCCGATAGCGCCGACGTAATGCTCTACGTACAAATTCTTTATACCGTTCTGGAGGGAGCAAGCAATACGGTCGCTCAAGGTGAGGATATTGATGAGAAAGCGGTTTGGGCGGGAATAGTCGAGCTTATGTTCAAATAAACCAGCCAAGCTGAAGCGCATGTTGGCACCCATGGTGCCTGCGGGCAACCTTTAAAACGAAAACAGGGGTCGACTCCAGTCTGGCTTGGAGTCGACCCCTGTTGCATGGCAATCTATGCCGATGCAAATCGGCGCTTATTACTTTTCAGCAGCCTTATTGAGAAAGCCGGAAACGATAGCAAACGCAGCAATCATAAGGTTGCAGGCAATGCAGAAGATAAATACTCCCTGGAATGACCCTGCCATGCCGTAAACCTTCATCATGACCGGCATTCCAAAAGCACCGACGACATAGCCCGCTGAGCAAACGATCGAATAGATCCTTCCAAAATCGCGTGATCCAAAGAGCGAGAGGAGAAGCATCGACATTGCGGTTCCAACGATGGCGAACATGACATCGTTTACACCAGCTGCAATGATGGAAACGGTCTCATTGCTTCCGCCAATGATAAGAAGCAGGAATGAAAGAATGCTGACACCTGTCCATGCGACCGTTGCTTTAATAGCGCCAAGCTTGTCGCATGTTTTGCCCACGAAGGGATTTAGGAAGATATCGGAGAGTGAAGCTGCCGAGACCATTAAGCTTCCTACGATAGGATTGAAACCGACCTCGCTTGCATAGGTTGGAAACAGCTGGTTCATGCAGCAGGTGAGCTGCGCCACGCAAAGCAAGAGGACACAGAGAATAAAAGACGGCGTTTTCGCGGCATCGCGGAGTGCCATGCCCGAAAGGACATCTTCCTGCTCATCGGCGCTGCAGCTCTCATAGGTTTCGGAGGCGGTCTCTCCGTACGGAAGCATATTGCGATCAGAGGGGTTAAGGCGAATGATAAATGCGCTTGCAGGCAAAATCATAGCTGCAGAAACGGCCGCAAGCACGATGTATCCCGTACGCCAGCCTTGCTGCTCGATGACCAGTGTAATGACAGGACTCAATAACAGCGTGCAGAGAGAATTAACGCCCCAAGCGAGGCCGATGGCGAGACCGGACGATTTGCTGAACCATTGGTCAATGACATCGGACATGCAGACGCCCGTTGTAAACGAAAAGCAGATGCCGATCACTGCGGCGGAGACGGTGAACATCCAGACCTCGGTGTAGAACGCCATTGCGGCGCCGGCGGCAATAAGGACGAGTTCAATGCAAATATGCCATGGTTTGCCGATTACTTTTGGAATGAAGCGACTCAAAAGCGGAAGCCCAAGCGCAAGGCCAAGAAGAATCGCGGTGAAATAGAAAGAAAAAGAAGTGTAGTCAAAGCCCAGATCTTCACATACTGGAGCAACGAATGAGCCGGCAATAATGCTATATGTGCCAGTTGTTCCGGCGGACATTAAGCCGAGCGCAATAACGACGACCCAAGCAAATGCGCCGCTTTCACGGAGACAATCTTTTTTGGCTGGTGTGGTGAGAGTCATGGTTGCTCCATTTCTATCGGCAATACATCCTATATGCCTACCGATAGGTATATAAACCAGAGGACTCTTCGTCAAGCATTAAGCGGGGAGAGGGAGTTCTTAACCTGCCGAACGGTAATTAGACCCCGTTTTCGCAAGGGTCTCAATGTGACAAAGGGACTGTCCCTTTGTCACATTATTCGGAGCGCAGGGCTTCGACGGGGTCCTTCTTGGATGCGCTGCGGGCAGGCAGCAGGCCGGCAACAACCGTCAGCAGCACCGAAATCGCGATGAGCATCAGCGCATCCTGCACGGGCAGGCTCATCAGGTTGGGTACCTGTTTGGCAGCAAGCGCCCAGGCATTGACCGGGAAACTCACGAGCACCACGACGACAATGGCAAAGACGCCGGCGATGAGGCCCTCGATAAAGGTCTCGGCATTGAATACGTTGGCCACGTTGCGCTTCGACGCGCCGATCGCGCGCAGGATGCCAATCTCCTTTTTGCGCTCCAGCACGCTGATGTATGTGATGATGCCGATCATGATGGAGCTCACGACCAGGCTGATACTCACGAATGCGATGAGCACCAAGCTGATGGTGTTCACGATGTCGGTCACCGAACCCATGATGATACCCATGTAGTCTGTGTACGAAATTGCCCGATCATCGTGGCCAGCGGCTTTGACCTGCTTGTTGTACGCATCGATGTGATCGAGTACGCGCTCCTTGGCCTCAAAGTCGCGCGGGAAAATCTTGACCGAGATGGGGTCGGCCTCGTCCGCATAGCCCAGTGTGGTCAGATTGTTATCGTAGGTGAGCTTCGACGCCTTGGCATAGCTCATCATGAGCGAGCTCAGGTCCTCGGCGTCCATGTTGAAGTGAATGGCATGAGCAAAGGCACTCGCATCCACGCGCATGGCGCTCGCCAGGCTAGCAAAACTCGACGACATCCGCGTCGCCATCTGGCCCATGAACCCTGCTGCACCTGCCTTGAGCTGAGCTGACACCGTCGCCGCAATCTGATCGCTGATCGACTTCATCACCTGATCCATTGCCTGTTGCAGATACGGAGTCAGCTGCTTTTGGACATAGTCGGTCATCGCCTGTTGCAGGCGCTCGGCCAAGGCATCGCCGCCGAGCGCTTTGAGCTGGGCCAGGATTTGCTGGGCTGCGGCATCATTCTCAAGATACGTCGAGAATGCGGCGGCGAGCTTTGACGCGTCCTTAAGATCATCGGGCGACAGCGCCTTAAACTGATCAGACTGCAAAAAGCCCTCAAACAGCTGGTTGGCTAGCGTTCCCACCTGCTGCATTTGCTCGGGCGTGAGTTCCAGACCGTCAAAGATACCCGAGAAATCTGGGGCCGGCGCTTTGGCCATGATGTCGCCAAAGTCGATGTCCTTACCAACGCCCGAAAGGTCAATATCCAGCCCGGACAAATCAAGACGCGACAGGTCCATACCGCCGGCTGCACCCGAGAGCGCAGATGTATCGAACGAAAACGCGCTCTTGAGCGCTGCCTCGTCCACACTGAACATGCTGCCCAGATCCACGCCTTGCTTGGCCTCGCCTTGCAGTTCGTCGAAAGACTTGCCCGTAAAGACATCCGTCTCGGGGTGGGCGAGTTGCTCCTGCACAATCTGCGAATCGGCGGCGCGCTCCATAAGTTGGCGAGTCAGCGCATGCGTATAGGCAATGCCCGGAGACAACGCACTCGCATTGGCCGTCTCGTTAGGTCGCACCACGCCCACAATGCGCACGTCAATACCGTCGGCAACCTTGGCAGCCATAAAGTCGGCGTCGTCAGACATGTCGGTCCACATGCCGGTCTCTTCGTTTTTGTGATAGGCATCGGCCGGCGACAGCACCTTAAACGTCGTGGACAGCGCATCGTCGTAGGTAAAGTCGGCGCCGGTCTCGGGCGTCTCGATCTTACCGTCGGCCGTCATGGCACTGTTTACCAGATCGTTGAGCTCGTTGATATCCAGCGCGCCGATGCTGTAGAGCGTGTAGTCGCCCACCGTTCCACGGCTCGAAAGCACCATCACGGCTTCGTTGGCGGACGTGGGCCAGTGACCGGCGACGACATCGTACTGGCTGTCGAGCAGACTCTGGTCGTCAATCATCTCGTTAAAGACCGAGGTTCCCATGGATTCCATGCTCACCGTTGCCGCCGAGCTCGCGCCTCCGCTCATGGCCTCGGTCATGGCGTTGGGCACCAGCCGGACGGGCTTCTCATCGCCCTTGCCGGCACGATAGACAACCGGCGATACACCGTAGCCGTACTGAATGGCGTTGACCTCTTTATCGATGCCGTCACCACCGGCATCGAGCCATGCCTTAAAGCTCGTCATGTCGTTGGACTTAACGCTCGCAAACATGTCCTTTACGGCCGTAACCACGGGAATCTTATCGGCTCCCTTAGCCTTGCCGCCGGCACTGTCGTCGGACGAATCCGCGTTTTCAGGCGAGCCATCATCCGCGGCCCCCTGCCCGCCCATCATGGGCGACAGGTCGTAGTCCTGCTTGGAGATCGTAAGCGGGTAGCTCGAGAGCGTGTCCTCCTCGACCTTTTTGATGTAGCCGTTTACGCCATTGGACAGCGCCAGGATCGCCGCAATACCGATAATGCCAATCGACCCCGCAAAGGCCGTCATGGCCGTGCGGCCCTTCTTGGTCATGAGGTTTCGGGCAGAAAGCCCCAGCGCTGTCACAAAGCTCATCGAGGTTTTGCGCGTAGGCTTGGCCTCGCGGCGCGTGGCGTCAGCGACATCGAAAGGGTCGGAATCATCGGTGATCTTGCCGTCCGCCAGGTTGACGATGCGCGTGGCGTACTGGTACGCCAGCTCGGGATTGTGCGTGACCATGATGACCAGACGGTCGCGCGCAACGTCTTTGAGCAAATCCATGACCTGCACGGATGTCGTTGAGTCCAGGGCGCCGGTCGGCTCGTCTGCCAGCACGATTTCGGGATCGTTGATCAGGGCGCGGGCGATGGCCACGCGCTGCATCTGTCCGCCCGAAAGCTGGCTCGGGCGCTTGTTAACGTGCTCGCCCAGGCCAACTTTCTCCAACGCCTCGCGCGCACGTTGACGACACTCGGCATGCCCCACGCCCGTGAGCGTGAGCGCCAGCTCCACGTTTTCCAAAATGGTCTGATGCGGAATGAGGTTATAGCTCTGGAACACAAAGCCGATGCGGTTATTGCGGTAAGCATCCCAATCGCGATCGTGAAAGTACTTGGTCGAAATGTCATCGATCAGCAGGTCACCGGAATCGAAATGATCGAGCCCACCGATAACGTTGAGCATCGTGGTTTTACCCGAACCCGAGGGACCCAGAATGGCCACGAACTCGTTATCGCGAAAAGACAGGCTTACGTTGTCGAGCGCCACCTGCGTAAACGACTGCGTAACGTACCTTTTGCAAATGCCTTTGAGCTCCAGCATGGACGGCAACCTCTCCTGCACGGGCGCACTTGCCCGCTCTCCTCCACCGTTCGTATTCGACGCGTTTGTCCTACTCTATCCCCATTTTTCACCGACACCAGTGAGGAATGTAGGGAACCGCATCAAAAAACGAACGGGACGGCGTCCAAAAAAGAGGCCCCAAGTGGGGCCTCTATATGGTGGAGCTTATCTTGAAAGGCAGCGGACTACTTCGCACAGCGGTGCACGATCTTCGCAATGCTTTACGCGTTTTCTACTGCTCGCTATTCGCAATCGCCTGATCGATAAGTTTGTTGAGTGCTGCACGCTGCTCGGCGGAGCTGATGGCTCCCACGATGGGCTCCCCTACGATGTTGCCATTCTGATCGATGACATACGTTGTCGGGAACGAGAACAAATTTGACGTAAACTTACCGGCCTCGCTATCCGACTTGAACCAGATGTTCTTATATGTCACGCCCTTCTTGCTCAGCACGTCCTTGGCATCTGCAATCTCGCCCTTGTTGCCATCGAGCGTAAAGGAATTGACGCCCACGACCTGGCCGCCCTTCTCGGCAAGCTCCTGATTCAGTTTCTCAAGATCGCCCAGCTCGCCCACGCACGGCTTGCAAGTAGTGAACCAGAAGTTCATGACGGTGACTTTGTTCTTAGAGAACAGCTCGTCGCTGTTCACGTCGTTGCCATCCAGGTCTTTGCCCGTAAAGCTGGGGAACTTCGTCGCCTCGCTCGAAGCATTGGCACCAGCCGTCATGCCAGCGGTCGAAGCGTCGACGCTCTCGCCTGCACTCGGCGTGCTCCCACAGCCGGGGAACTCCTTCTCCAAGCTCTCGAGCTTGTCCTCGATCTCCTTGATCTGCTTCGCACCAGCCTTGAGTGTCTTAAGCTCATCCGCCGTGAACTCATCCTTGGCGCCGTCGATGGTCTTGAGCAGAAAATCGCCGTAATTGCTGCCATCCTCAATCATTGCCGAGTCTTTATTTGCCGCATTGAATACCTTTTCCCACAGCGCGTTATCACTCGAAAAGATCTCGTTCTCCTTCTGCATGAGCTTCGCATACAGCTCGGCGGCCTCGTCGGCATTGGCCGGCTTCTGCGCAGTGAGTTCTGCGATCTTAGGGTCGGAGCTCGCAGATTCGCTCGCATTGCCACCGGGCGCCGAACATGCCACAAGGCATAAGGCCAATACCGGCACCATAAACAGGGCCGCAATCTTAGAAAGCTTCATAGTCATTCCTCCGTTTTGTCGAAGCTTGTTTACTTTTTATCGGCGGTCAAAGGAAGCTTTTCCGCCGACACATCCAGGCCATAGCGATAGCTGATGGCATCGACAGGACAGGCTCCGATGCACTTTCCGCACCGGATACATTCGGCATGATTGGGCGCGCGGACCACATCAACGTCCATCTGACAAACCTTTGAGCACTTGCCGCACGAGACACATTTGCATGCGTCAACCCGGATCCCCAGTAGGGACACCCTATTCATGAGCGCATAGAATGCGCCGAGTGGACAAATCCATTTGCAGAAGGGGCGGTAGAACAAAACGCTCAGCACTACCACGGCAATGAGAACGGCAAGTTTCCAAGTAAAGAGATGTCCCAACGCAGATCGAATGCCGGCATTGGCAATGGCCAGCGGAATGGCGCCCTCGAGCACGCCCTGCGGACAGATGTACTTACAAAAGAACGGGTCTCCCATGCCCACGTCGTTAACCACCAAGACGGGCAGCAGCACCACGGCAAACAGCAGCACGACGTACTTGATGTACGTGAGCGCCTTGAGCCTTTTTGTCGAAAGTTTTTTGCCGGGAATCTTGTGCAGCAGCTCTTGTAGCCAGCCAAACGGGCACAGAAAGCCGCATACAAAGCGTCCCAGCAGCACGCCGAGCAAAATGAGCGTACCGGTAACATAGTAAGAAAAGTTGAACTTGGATGAACCTACTACCGACTGGAACGACCCGATGGGGCACGCACCCGATGCCGCGGGGCACGAATAGCAGTTAAGCCCGGGTACGCAGACTGTTTTTCCCGCGCCCTGATAGATGCCGCCTTTGGCAAAGTTTGGCAGGTGAATGTTGGTGACGAGCGTCGCCGCCGCCTGAATGAATCCGCGAAATCGAGCCAAAACATACGACGCAGTGTTTTCTCTTTTATCCAATTCCGATACACTCCAAGCACAGCCTAATCGCTTTGGCCAGCACGGCATCCGCCTCGCCACGCATAACGCCAAAGCACACCATGGCAATTCCGACGATCAACAAAGCGACCTTTACCACGGGTTTTACCGCTTTGAACAACCTGACCACTCCTTTCGTTACGCGACCATTGGACCATATCGGCTATAAAATCCGTGTTAAGCGCGATTTGAAATGTGCAAGGAGACTGTTATGCGTATTTTGATCGTCGAAGACGAGCGAGCACTGTGCGATGCAATCGCGCGCAGCTTGCGAAACTTGGCGTACAGCGTCGACTGCTGTCACGACGGACAGGAGGCGCTCGACCTACTGGACGTCGAGGCCTTCGACCTCGTGATACTCGACCTCAATCTTCCCCGTATCGACGGCATGACCGTACTCAGGGAACTTAGGAAAACCGACTGCGAGACCAAGGTACTGATTCTGTCCGCGCGTGGCGAAGTAGCCGATAAAGTCGCCGGACTCGATGCCGGCGCCAACGATTACCTTACTAAGCCGTTTCATCTGGACGAGCTTGCGGCAAGGATCCGCAGCCTTACCCTCAGGCGCTTCGCACAAAGCGACATAGTACTAACCTGCGGAAAGCTCCGCTTCGACACCAAGGCGCGTATCGCTTCCGTGGACAGCGAGGCTTTATCTCTTACGCGCAAGGAAACGGGAATCTTGGAATACCTGATGCTTAATCAGGGGCGTCCGGTAAGTCAAGAGGAGCTTATCGAGCACGTTTGGGATAGCAGCGTGAACAGCTTTAGCAACGCAATCCGCGTTCACATCTCGTCACTCCGCAAAAAGCTACGCATCGCTTTGGGGTACGACCCGATTCGCAATCGGATTGGAGAGGGCTACGTTATGGAGGATAGCGAATGAAAAGGCTTTCGCTGCAATGGCGCATAACGATTATGACGGCACTGCTCACGTGTGCAGCATGCGTGCTGACAAACTGCCTGGTCGGCTATACGGGCATGCGCTACATGGATGCTATCGGCAGCGACGTCTCGGCCCTTAGCGCAGCCGGCGAAGATTCGCCCCAGGCGTTCGACCCAACGAAAGCGACCCTCGATGACGAGGTCACGATCGTCGTAAACGACGCACAAGAGTCTTTTGGCACGACAGCCTGGTGCATCACGGCTGGAGTCACACTCCTTGGCGGCGTGCTGGCATACTTTGTGAGCGGCCGTGCGCTCAAACCGCTACGAGCTTTTGCCGCCCAGGTTGAGCGTGTGCAGCCTGACAACCTAAGCGAAATCAGACTCAGTGAAGATGTGCCCACCGAGCTACAACGATGCAGTGCCTCTTTCAACGACATGATCGCCCGTCTTGGCGAAGGGTTCTCTGCACAGCGCCAGTTTACCGGCAACGCCGCACACGAGCTGCGCACCCCGCTCGCCCTTATGCAAGCACAGATTGAACTATTCATCTCCGAGCACTCCGGTTTGCAACCCGAAACAGCCGAGCTGCTCGACCTGCTACAAGAACAAACCGAGCGCATGTCTCGAATGACCAAGGTATTGCTCGAGATGAGTGAGCTCCGCAGCGTTCCTTGCGAGGACGATGTTGAACTTGGCCCCTTGTCCGAAGAGGTCCTCACCGACCTTGCGCCACTTGCCGAGGATAAGGGCGTAACCCTCGATTGCGCCGGAGACGCTTTGACAATCGGAAGTGATACGCTCCTCTATCGCCTGGTGTTTAACCTGGTCGAAAACGCCATCCGTTACAGCCGCTCCGGCTCGACTGTCAACGTCTCCATCAGCGGCAGCGACAGCCACGTGCTCCTGCGAGTCGAGGACCAGGGCCCGGGAATACCCAAGCAGTACCGTGAGAGCATCTTCCAACCGTTCTTTCGCCTGGATAAATCCCGCAGCAGGGCATACGGCGGCGCAGGACTCGGACTAGCGCTCGTTTGGGAGATTGCAGCGCTTCACGGTGGCGCCGTAGAGGTCGAAACAAGTTCCGAGAACGGAACCGTGATGCTCGTGACCCTCTCAAAGGGGGCCACCACGTGATCCGACTGTCCAGGAGTCCCACTCGACATTGTGAAACGCGTCCCAAAACTTGGACATGAGAAATGGGAGACAGTTCGCATCTATGCCGAGGACGAAGTCCTGGCGGGGATTCAGGATGCGCAGAGGAAGCTTGCGGCAGAAAACCCCGACAGAGTCGTAACCGTCGGCGGCAACTGTATGGTGTCGCCTGCCCTCTTCGATTACCTGCACGGGAAATACGAGAACGTTGGAATCGTCTGGATCTATGCGCATCCGGATGTATCCACGCTGAATGATGGCTACCCCAACGCTCACGCCATGGTACTTGGCAGCCTTTTGGAACAGGGTGCACCGCAACTCGTTTCGCGGATGCGGCATCCGGTGTTTAAGCCGAGCGATGTCCTGCATGTCGGGCTACAGCAGCTCCACGACTATCAGGAGGTTTGCTTAAACAAGCATAGGTGTTGCGGTTTTAGCCGATGTCCTCATGGAGGAAAACGACATGCTGGGTCTGTCTGATTTAAGTCCAACAGTTTCCATGAGGCATCTAGCACGGTAAAAGCTAAAGACCCGGGAGACCCCAAACTGTCAACCATCTTTACGGGTGCAAGGGAAACGGGCATGACAGTCCCCTCTCGCTCCTATCCGAAACGGCGCTTGAACACGGCTGGATTGCAGCGAATGTCTCCGCCATGCCCGGCATGCTCGAAGATATCATCGAGCACACAAAGGAGGCCGCAGGCCGTTACCTCTCGCAGCCCCATACACGCGTGAGCGGAGTTCAAGTTGGGCAGCGGGGCGGTTTAGCGCGCCAATATAATCAAATCGTGCACTTCCATAGCCTCTCGTCTACGTGGTGTACCGTCGTCTCCCCTTTTATCAGAGTTGGGCGATTTTCAGGCACCCGAGCTGAACTCAAATTGAACTCAACGATGCCTTATCGGTCGAGGGCGTCCTAGCGAGAATATACAGAGGCGCACATTTCGCAGGGAACCTCCCATTCGTTATCATATCGGGATGCTGTCAAGGCAGCGTCAATGCGTTCGACCTACACCTTCTCGCTTTTCGAGGCCTCGTCTGCAGGACCATCGGAATCGATACGGAATCGATCGGCATACCATTCATCCGAAGCAATCACCTTATGGAGCATCTGGAGATGCAGGTCGACATAGTGGCAGAACGCCTTGCCGCATTCCACGAGAGGCGCATTGTTTCTCTCGTTGGGCTCGGCTCCAAAATTAAAATCGACCTCATAGCCCTCCCCAGGCACACCCATGCTCGGCAGAATATCAATGGAAAAGTGGACGAATCCAGACGTCACCTTGTATACATCTTTTACCTTTGGATCGAACTTCTCGAGTAAGTCTTGAAGTCTTCCATCGGACATCTTCTCACCCGAGAAATCTTTCAGCTTGTTCACAGGCACACCTTGAAACACCTGCTTGAGAAAGTCATCCTGGTCTTCGGCGGCGAATAATGCGAATGTCCGCAGGCAGACTCCAACCTGTGCGCGGAGAAGCTGGGCGACGCAAACAAGATTCCTCGACTCGAGCATGGAGATGAATCCGTCTATCAGTCTCATCGCATACTCAGAGGAGGATGCCAGATATAGATCCCATTGGGTAAAGTCGCCGTTCATGAAGGGAATCACTGCATTGCGCTCGGCGACTCTCAAGGCACTCAGGCTTTGTTCTATTTTCTCAGCTTCTTGTTTGAACTGTTCGCTATCCAAAATGCCCCCAAATGCCGGCTTCTCAACAAATCAAAAAAGCAAGAGAGACAGAGATTAGGTTCCTGCTCCACTGAACCCGCGCTTCCAGTCGAGACACTCCTCCTCGAAGATCTCCCCAGAGTCCCGTCTCTCGCGCCCCTCACGGAACTGTCCATATCAGTGTAGCCAATCCAGGCACAGCCCTACCGCACGGCCCAGTCGCTTCCGGTCCTGCGTGGCCCCGTGAAGGCGGAAGGGCGTGGTTGTCGTCATCGCGTTCCTTTCTCCTCGTACCTTTTTGGGCATGCGTCACGGGCCCCCGCGCGGCGCTGAGAGCGAATCGGCGCAGGCTTGGGGCCAGTTGCGTAGAGGTTGAGGTTCGGGTTTCGCCGGCTTACGCAGCTTGGCGGGCAGAGCGCCCGGGCTCGCTGCGCCTAGGGCGCGGCGGGATCCGCGACGCCGGAGGTGTCGATCTCGCCCAGATTGGCGAGCTGCTCGATGAGGGGGAGGCCCATCGGGTCGTCCACCTCGACGCCGCCGAGCACGATGGTGCTGTCGCGCGTGTCGATTTGGGTTGTGAACACGGCCGGGTCGAAGCCCGAAGCGATAAAGCCAATGCCCGCGAGGACAACACCCGCGGCAACGAGCCCGCCCGCCACGGCGAGGTAGATCTTCTTCGCGCTGGTCATGATGGTACTCACTCCTTTCTACGCCGCGAGATGCGCGGCAGCGCCGCCCTTCTCGCCCTTACCCTTCCAGAAGGGCGAGGCGGCCTTCCTCGCCCAGAGCGCCGAGAGGCGCGCAATTTGTTTTGAGGCGGCCCAAGCGCCAGCACCAACGAAGAGCGCCACGCCGACGAGGCCGAGCCCCACGCCCGCCGAGGCGAGGACGTACGGGAAGTGGCCGATGATGACGCCGCTTACGGCAAGCAGGAGCCCAACTACGCCCACGCCCCCGAGTGCCACCGCGACGATCCACACGCAGAGCGCCAGCACCCAGATGCAGATATAGACCGTGACGGCCACGGCGGCGAAGGCGGCGAGCAGCGGCACCCACACCGGGGAGCCCACGATGGCCAGCACCCACAGCAGCGCGGTGCTGCGCCGGCGCGTCCTCGCGATCGCGCGCGGCACGGCGGGCAGGTCGTCGAGCGTGGCCTCCGCCACCTCGCCGGGCGTGCCCATGGCGGCCACGGCCTCCTCCTCGCTCATACCGTCCTCCATGCGGTCGGCGATGGCCTCCGCATAGAACGCCTTGGTCTCCTCCACCTGCTCGGCCGGCAGGCAGGCGAGCAGCTCGCCCAACCGGCCCAGAAACTCATCGCGCGTCATGGTGCGCCTCCTCAACGTATGCGTAAATCTCCCGTACGGACGGCCACTCGGCCAGGAACTCCTCGATGCGCGCTCGCCCGTCGTCCGTGATGCGGTAGTACCGGCGCAGCCGCCCGTTGTGCTCGGCGGAGCGCGCCGTGATGCACCCGGCCTTCTCCAGGCGCTTGAGCAGCGGGTAGAGCGTCGACTCCGTGAGCCCCATGCTCGCCGGTACGTCCTTCACGATCTGGTAGCCGTAGGACTCCTCGCCGGAGACGGCCGCGAGCACGCAGGCCTCCAGGAAGCCGCGCTTCATCTGTGCCTCCATCCGCACACCTCCTCTCGTCATATACTATGCTATACACACTATACGATGCAAGGTATTAGACGTCAACTCTCATCGCGAAGATTCTCCGGCCCCTGCGCGCTGCAAACGTGATATCGCGGGGCGGTTGGCATTATGCATGAAACGTCAAGTAACGCTCTTTTGATCCACTTCCACTCGGCCCCATATGCCTTGTACAACACCCCCCTTCAACCTTGGGTTCAAGGGAGCCGCTAGGTTGGGCGTGCCGGACGGTAAGGTCCTGGACGCGATGGTGGACTTCTCCGATGCCATAGGGGTCATGGGTCTACGCCGATGGAGGCCCACGCACGCGGCAGGGCTCGCCCGTCACCGCTGGTCGTCGGACGGTCCCCACGCCCCGCTCGCCAACGCGCAGGCGACAGCAGCAGTCCAGCGCTAGCTGGAGACGCCGGAATGCCCAGAAGATGCGTTTCCCATCACTGCGACAGAGCTTTTTGCAGGGGTGGCAATTTTTCCTAATATCGAGGTCAGCTTGGCTTCGGTAGCCACCTTGAGAGCATCGCCAATAGACTCTTCCTTTATGCGTTCGGCATAATCGTAGGCAATACCCAAAAATTCCAGTCCCGAGTAACAGGAGTACAATTGCTGCCAGTGTTGCCAGCTGTTGGGAGATGGAAGATGGACTGCGATGGCTACCCATGCGTTCCCATGCCGTTGATGTGCACCGCCTTTGTGCCGGGGCAGATTGACGCTGCGGTTGCAGGCATTTCCGACCCCAATTCGCGTGCCATTGCCACGGCAGAAGCGCTGTACTTTCGCGGACAGGCCACCCTCGCTGCCAAGACGGCGCGCCCCTATCTTGACGCCACCGACCCCGCGCTGCGCTATTCCGCATGCCTTATCTGCGGATACGCCAGTCTGTCGCTCAACCGCATCGCCGACGCCCGCCGGTGCCTTGCTGGCATCCTCGATACGCCAACTGACGAGGAATCGCCTGCCGTCCACGCCATGCACATCCTGTTTGCCTCCGCCGCGAGCGTCCTGCTGCACTTGCCTTCCCCGTATTCCGCCGAAGAGTTTTATCCGCTTGCGGCGCATCTGCCCGAAGGCCTGCGCCTGTTCGCCAGCTACGTGATGGCGCACGCCTTGTATCTGCGCGGCGAATACGGCCGCAGCCTGGGCATGGTGGAAAATGCCCTGATCATGAAACAGGGAAGCTATCCCATCTCGGAACTGTTCCTGCACCTAGCGGCTTCCATGGCATGCATGAGCCTCAAGGACATCGACGCCGCAAAGGCACATTTCGGAGCCGCTTGGGACATTGCGCGTCCCGACGGCCTTATCGAGCTCATTGGCGAGCACCACGGCCTTTTGCAGGGGCTCATCGAGGCATGCTTAAAATCGCAATACCCCGACGATTTCGCTCGCATCATCGAGATTACGTATCGATTCAGCTACGGCTGGCGGCGCATCCACAACCCCGATTCGGGTGAGGACGTGGCCGACGATTTAACGACCACGGAGTTCACCATGGCCATGCTCGCCTGCCGCGGTTGGACCAACGCCGAAATCGCACGCCATATGGGTGTGTCGCCGGGCACCGTCAAAAACCGCCTATCCGGCGTATACGCAAAGCTTGGCATCGGCACACGCGCCGAGCTGGTCGCGCATATGTTGCGTTAGCAACCGGGCTGCCAAGCGCATCGAACGCGTTCCGGAACCCGGCGCTTCGTTCGCCTAAATTGGACATTTTGGCCCTTGGACGGCACTGCCGCCACGGACACCTTCTCGCAAAGACAGCAACGCTCCCCTTACGGCGACCGCTGTAGCATTCGCCGCGGCAGGCGCCGGCCTTATCGCCTACAGCGCCCGCCGCACGGCGCTCGAAACCGACACCGCCAAGGAGGTCAATTCGGATAGGCCTCGCTAGCTCCTAGTTACTTTTGTGAGAGACGCCGACTCGGCTCATCGAACATCAGAACCACCCTTAAAAAGGGTGGTTTGCTCTTAGGGTATAACCCACGGGCCC
>URNI01000028.1 GCA_900549135.1 uncultured Collinsella sp. | reverse complement strand
GCGAGCGAGATCGACAATGTACTCAGCGTGGGTATCCGGCTTAAGGCCGAAACCCTCAGACGTGCCCTTTTCGATAATCTGACGCGCGGTGCCGAAGACGCGTTTCTCGCGACCCTCACGGACCTCGTCGGTGCGGGTGTGGTTGGGGTCGGTGTGCTCAACCACATAGTCCGGGAAGAGATAGTACTTGAGGTAGGTGTTCGGGATGGTATTCGGATCGAGCGCGTAAACATCCTTAGCCTTACGGAACGTCTGGTCCCAAGACGCATCGACGAATTCAAGGCCGGAATCCTCGCCGGCATAACCGTTTTTAGCCATTTGGGCCTTGATAGTGGGCATAAGGTCATTGCCAGCACGGTCGTGAATCTTTGTCCACCAGCCAAAGTGATTGAGGCCGTAGTAGCCGACGACGAGGTCGTTGTGGTCCTTGAGACCACACATCTGAGCCATGATATCCATCAGGGCTATTGGCATGTCGCAGATGTTGATGATCTTTGAATCCGGGCGAAGGCGGCGTGTCGCCTCAGCAACGATCGCCGCGGGGTTGGAGTAGTTGAGCATCCATGCGTCGGGACTGTATTTCTCCATGTAGTCAAGGATCTCGAGTACGCCGCCAATGGAGCGCAAGCCATAAGCAATGCCACCAGGACCACAGGTCTCTTGGCCAAGAACGCCATAGCGCAGGGGGATCTTCTCGTCCTTATCGCGCATAGCGTACTTGCCAACGCGAATCTGGGCAAGTACAAAGTCGATGCCTGTGAAGGCCTCCTCAGGGTCGGTCGTATAGCTGAAGGTTACCTCTGGAGCATTCTCCTTGATGTAGATGGCACATGCCTTGGCAATTGTCCCCTGACGCTCGGCATCGTTGTCATAGAGCGTAATCCTATTGATGGGGAACACATCGCGCTTCGCGAGAAGTGTCAGAACAACGCCCGGCGTATAAGTGCTTCCGCCTCCCGCGATAGTAACTGCATAACTCTGCTTTGCCATTGCAATCCTCCTGTCTAGACATGTACTTGACGACTTGAATTCTAGCCACATGATTTGCTATCTGTCTAGACATGTTAGGCACGCGGGTGAACGGTTGATTTATGGCGGTAAACGGCAACTTTAAGTGTCTCCACTTCCTATAATTGGTAGAAGCGGATAATCGCGCCGATTCGACGCATTCCGTACAACCTCAATAAGGAGAGCATTTTGGCAAGAATCCTGTACAGTGAAATATACCGAAGCCTACGAGAGCGGATTGTCGAAGGCAAGCATCCCGTGGGGTCGCTCCTTCCTTCCGAACAAAATCTTTCCAAAGAGTTCTCCTGCTCTCGAATGACGGTGCGCAAGGCCATCTCACTTCTCGCAAATGAAGGTCTAGTTCAGTCCATTAAAGGCAAGGGAGTCCTCGTAATCGAGACGTCACTTGCAGGTACCAGCAAAGAGGGCGCATTCACCGTAAGTGGCCTTTCTTCGTTCAGCGAATCGGCACACGCGATCGGAGCAATTCCAACGTCAAAAATCGTCTATTTCGAACACGTAAGCACCAATAAGTATCTAGCTCAATTGACGGGATTTCCCGAAGGAGAAGACCTTACGCATTTGAAGCTCGTCCGCATGCTCGACGATAAACCGGTCCTAGTCGACCGCCACTACTTCCTAACTTCTTCCGTCCCCGGCTTAAACGAGCAGAATGCTACCCTGTCGCTCTTCCATTACATCGAAGATGAGCTAGGACTCACCATTGCCGTGAGCAAACGAACGATAACACTCGCCCAGCCTGACGCCGAGGACTGCCGGTTGCTTGACGTCGATTCTTCTTCGTATCTGGCGGTCATAACCAGCCAGACATTCGACTCAACCGGAACTCAATTTGAGTATGTCGAGGCGCGTTATATTCCGAGCATCTTCCATTTTCACGACACGGCAACGCGCACACCCCTGCCCTAACAAATGGCGCGAACGGACGCCGCCCTAGTGAATTTGTTCAACAAAAAAGCCGGGGCCCGCGCGATGCGGACCCCGGCTCAATACCGTGACGATATGTCAGTTACGTTCTACACATAGAACAGAATGTCGTCGTAGGTCGGGACCGGCCAGTAGTCGGCAGCCACGATCTCCTCCATGGCATCCACGGCGGCGCGCAGCGTATCCATAGCGGGAACGACCTCGTGTGCATACACATTGGCCTGCTCCTGACCATCGAGGGCTTCGGCCTTCTGATGCACGGCGTCGAGCGCCTTGATGGAGTCGTTGATGGTGGTGATGCCGTTGCAGAGCCTGTTGAGCGTGTTCTGCTCGCACTGCATGGCGGCCTCGGCACCGGCGGCGCGAATAGTCTCAAGACCCTTAGCGACCTTGGTGGCATAGGCGGTAATGACCGGGCGATAGGTACGACGCGCCTCGCGAACCATCGTGGTAGCCTCGATGTTCATGAGCTTGTTGTACTTCTCGAGCTTGCAGTCGTAGCGGCACTGAGCCTCGGCCTTGGTCAGGACACCCGTCTCCTCAAAGAGCGCGATAGCCTTATCGGAAACAAAGGCGGGCAGGGCATCGGCCGTGGTCTTGTTGTTGGCGAGGCCGCGCTTCTCGGCCTCGACGGGCCACTCATCGGAGTAGCCGTCACCGGAGAACAGGATGCGCTGGTGATCGGTCAGCACCTTCTTGCAGTACTCGAGCGCAGCGTCCTGGAACTCATCCTCGGGCGTACCCTCAAGCGCGTCGGCGAAGGACTTGAGCGACTTGGCCACGGCAGCATCGAGCACCAGGTTGGAGTCGGAGACGTTCTGCTCGGAGCCGCAGGCACGGAACTCGAACTTGTTACCGGTGAAGGCAAACGGGGAGGTGCGGTTGCGGTCGGTGTTGTCCTGCATCAGCTTGGGCAGGGTATCGGCGCCCAGGTCGAGCACGCCGCGCGTGGCATGGACGGAAGCCTTGCCATCGATGATCTTCTCGACGACCTCGGTAAGCTGGTCGCCCAGGAAGATGGACATAATCGCCGGAGGAGCCTCGTTGGCGCCCAGACGATGGTCGTTGCCGGCCGAGGCAACAGAGGCACGCAGGAGCTCCTGATAGTTATCGACGGCCTCGATCACCGCGGTGAGGAAGACGATGAACTGCAGGTTGTCGAGCGGGGTGTCGCCCGGATCGAGCAGGTTCTCGGACTCGGTGCCAAGCGACCAGTTGTTGTGCTTGCCCGAACCATTGATGCCCTCAAAGGGCTTCTCGTGCAGCAGGCAGACCAAGTCGTGGCGGGAGGCGATGAGCTTCATCTTCTCCATCATGACCAGATTCTGGTCGATGGCCTCGTTGACTTCGCCATAGACGGGAGCAAGCTCATGCTGGCAGGGAGCAACCTCGTTGTGCTTGGTCTTGGCGGGAATGCCAAGCGCCCACAGTTCATCGTCCAGGTCCTTCATATAGGCCGAGACGGTGGGGCGGATAGCGCCAAAGTAGTGCTCCTCGAGCTCCTGGCCCTTGCATGGAGCAGCACCAAAGAGGGTGCGGCCGGTAATGACCAGGTCCTTGCGCTTGCGGTAAGCGTCCTTCTTGATCAGGAAGTACTCCTGCTCGTCGCCCACGGAAGGAACGACCTTCTTGGGGGTCTTACCGAACAGCGCCAAAACGCGCTTAGACTCACGCGAGAGCGCGGTCATGGAACGCAGCAGCGGGGTCTTCTTGTCCAGGGCCTCGCCCGTGTAGGAGCAGAAAGCCGTGGGGATGCACAGGACATCGTCCTTGATAAAGGCGGGGCTGGTGGGATCCCAAGCGGTGTAGCCACGGGCCTCGAAGGTGGCGCGCAGGCCGCCGTTGGGGAAGCTCGAGGCATCGGGCTCGCCCTGGATGAGGTTCTTGCCCGTAAACTTGGTAATGGCGGTGCCGTCGTGGTTGGGCTCCAGGAAGCTGTCGTGCTTCTCGGAAGTAATGCCCGAAAGCGGCTGGAACCAGTGCGCGTAGTGCGTCGCGCCCTTGGAGATGGCCCAGACCTTCATGGCATGGGCGACGGCGTTGGCCACATCCAGGTCGAGCGGCTCACCGCCCTCGAGGGTTGCAGCAAGGCGCTTCCAAATGTCCTTGGGGAGGTAGTCCTTCATGACTTCCTCAGAGAACACCATGGTCCCGAAGCGGTCAGTAAGTTCGGCCATACGGAACTCCCTTCGTATCGGCACCGCGTGAGAAGCGGTGTTGATTACTAACGAACGAGTCATAGCTTAGACTCGCCGTGTTTCCGCGACATTACCGTTATGTTGCTGTCGCGAAACCAATCATTGAGGTTACCCTATCGAGGCGGCGTTGCCACCCTCAACAGCCAATCAACTGCATAAATTGCAGACCTCTCTCCATGGTTTAAGGGTAGTCAATTTGGGATGGAGCTCTATTAACTGGTATTTTGCATCAGATACCAGTCTTTATAGTCCGTGCCTAGATTAGCCGCTCTGTTATAGAGAAAGCCGATAGCAAGGCATCTTTGATTGGTATCCTCAAATAGCGAGTGAAACTCCACCGTGGCACAGTGGTGCTGTAGAATCCTTACAACACATCACACTATTACGTATCTAAAGGAGCACGATATGCGCGTCGACGAGGTTTTTAAGCAGGCAGCATCCCAGGGCACCGCACCCGTTTCGTTTGAGATGTTCCCGCCCAAGGGCGAGCTTACCCTCGACACGGCTCGCGAGGTGGCAGGCAATCTATGCAAGCTTTCGCCGAGCTTTGTCTCGGTCACCTGCTCGGCCGGCGGCTCGGGTAACGGTGCCACCACCGCCCCCATCGCGCATATGATTTCGAGCGAATTCGATACGCCCTCGGTAGCGCACCTCACCTGCGTGGGCCGCACCCACGCCGACATCGCCGCCAAGATCGACGAGTATCGCACCGCCGGCGTGGAAAACATCCTGGCCCTGCGTGGCGATCTCCCTGCCGGCGCGACCGAGGACGACAAGCCCGCCTCGGACTACGCCTACGCCCGCGACCTCATCCCTGAGCTCGTCGACGCCGGCTTTTGCGTGGGCGCCGCAGCCTACCCTGAGGGCCACATTGCCTGTGAGGATCTCAACGCCTCGGTCGAATACCTCAAGCAAAAACAGGACGCCGGCGCGAGCTTCTTTGTGACGCAGCTCTTTTTTGATAACGAGTGCTTCTACCGTTTTCGCGAGCTTGCCGACAAGGCCGGCATCACCGTGCCCATTACCGCGGGCATCATGCCGTTTATGGGCAAGTCGCAGATCAGCCGCATGGTCTTTATGTGCGGCGCGTCGCTGCCCTCCCCCGTCATCAAGATTCTCGCCAAGTACGAGAATGACCCCGAGAGCCTGCAGGCAGCTGGTGTAGATTATGCAGCCCGCCAGCTTTGCGACCTCAAGGAGCACGGCGCCGACGGCCTGCACCTGTACACTATGAACCGTCCTGCGATCGCCGCGACCATTATGGAGCGCCTGGGGTAATGGAAAAACCGCACGCCGATATAACCGTTGTTGAAGTGCCGGCCGACCTTGCGTCGCCGGCGCTTTACCGTATCGACGCTGCCCACCACCCTCGTGTCGACCGTGCCGAGATGCTGCGGTATCTGGGCTACGGCGGCCAGCAGATTGAGCCCGAGCTGTCGCAGCGTATTGAGCTTGTCGTTGAGCGTCTGGAACTGGACATTGAGCCCCGTGGCGTGCGCCGCATATTTGCCATCGATGCCACGGGCGTCGATGAACAGGGCGAGCCTTGCATTCGCTTGGTCGGCACCAACGTCGAGCTGCGTGGCCGCGATATCTATCGACATCTCAAAGATGCCCGCTTTGCCGCGCTCATGGCATGCACCCTCGGCATGGACGCCGAGCGTCGCCTGCGCACCACGGGAGCCCAACATCCCCTGGAGGGCGCCGTGCTCGACGCCGCGTGCTCCGCTTACGTGGAAGCCGCCGTTGAGCAAATGGACCAGCAGGTCAAGACGGACGCCGCCGTTCATGGGCTCGCCGGCAACTGGCGCTTTAGTCCCGGCTATGGCGACTGCCCACTCTCGGCCCAGCGCTCGATCGTCAATGCGCTCAACGCCACGCGGCTCATCGGCCTGACCGTCACCCCCACCAGCCTGCTCATGCCCACCAAAAGCGTGACCGCGGTGATCGGTCTGTTCGACGGCGAGGTCCACGACGCCCAAAGCCGCCCCACCTGCAATATCTGCCGCATGCGCGAGCACTGCCGCTTCCACGCCGCCCACACCACCTGCTATTCGCATTCTGAATAAAATGTCAATTGATGGCACGGTATCGAGGGAATCTCATCCGTATGTAAGCGGATGTCCTCACAAACAAGTACCATAAGATTCCAAATAACAACTATCTGAAAGCCAGTACATGCACAACATTCTGCAGTTCCCGCCACAACTAACCGCGCTTGAGTTTTTTTCAGGCATTGGCTTGGCTCGTGCCGGCATGGCAAAAGCCGGAATCAAAACAATCTGGGCAAATGACATAGACCATACTAAATGCGCCATGTACGGCCAGTGTTGGGGCGATGAGCATCTAGTCGAGCAGGATGTCCACACACTCGACCCCGACTTAATACCCCAAGCCGACATCGCATGGGCGTCAAGCCCTTGCACAAACTTATCTCTCGCGGGAAACAGGGAGGGACTTATCTCTGGCAAAGAGTCCAGTGCGTTCTTTGGCTTTATTAAGGCCATCGAAGGAATGGGCGATCGTGCCCCGCGGGCACTTGTTCTCGAAAATGTCATCGGCCTTGCCACGTCTAATAACAGTGATGACTTTAGACTCGTTTGCCAGGAATTTAATCGTTTAGGCTATTCATGCGACGCTTATTTTATCGATGCACGGCACTGGCTTCCCCAGTCACGCCCCCGCATGTTTGTCGTCGGATTAAAAAACCCTCTTCCCAACAGCCGACTCGATTCCTCGCTTCGTCCTGAAAAGGTCTCCTGGATTCACTCCGACCCTTCACTCATTACGCACGTCTCTCACCTAAACGAGCCAAGTCCACTTCGCATGACGGGCCTTGCAACGGTTGTTGAAAATATTCCCGAGAACGACAAGCGTTGGTGGAACAAAAACCAAGTACAAGCATTTATCGACTCACTTGCACCGCATCAAGCAGAGCGCCTTCAGCGCTTCTTAAATGCCAAAGAAAAAATTGTTCGCACTGCTTACCGTCGCACGCGATCGGGCGTTGTGCGCTGGGAAATCCGTGAAGAAGAAATTGCCGGATGTCTAAGAACGGCTCGCGGCGGCTCATCAAGACAGGCAGTCGTTATATGCGAAAACGGAAAGATAGAAGTTCGCTGGATGACTGGAACTGAATATGCCCGTCTCCAAGGTGTTGACTCATGTCAGTTTAGCGGCTTCTCGGATGCTCAGATTCGCTACGCATTCGGCGATGCAGTTGCCGTGCCAGTTGTCACTTGGCTTATAAAAAATGCAGTCAAACCCGCGCTTATGTCTTCAAGGAACGGAGTGGACAATAATGGAAATGACCAATTGCTCCTTGAGCGAGCCCGATAAAGACATCTTGGATGCCATTGAACTCTGGTACGAATCCAAGCGCAGCAAGCGAGGCAACGTCAACCGTAACGTCATGGCGGTTGGCATAGGCATAAGCGAGCTGTTGCAAAACCGTTTTCCGCTCACCGACGATTATGTGCAATCGGACAAGGGGAGCCAAGTACGAGGCCTAAGTGGAGCATGCATCAAAACAGTTTTAGCCAGACATGGGGAAACGCGTGCCTTCGCATCAGAGGGCGGCAGAACCTCACGCGGCACACTCCCGATGGCGCTTGAGCTTGCCACAATTATCAACTCTGCCCTACCCAGTGACACTTGCGAAGACACTCGTCTTGAAGCTGCGAATGCAATCGCCAATTTCTTCGTCGAGCGAATCCAGGTTGATTTCTTTAACCGGCAGAGAATCAAAGTCGAAATCGATCTTCAAAAACCAATTTCTGTCATTGTCGATGATATCCTAGCCGAAGCAAGCCTACGGTCCGATAAGCCAACGGGTACCGTCGCACAGCACCTGGTAGGTGCAAAACTAGAGATGTTATTTCCAACCATAGAAATCGGAAAGGACAACTCAAACGCCGCCGACCAGCAGACAGACCGTTCTGGCGATTTCCAAATCAATGATGCTGCATTTCATGTGACTGTATCGCCAATGGCCAAATTGACCGATCGATGCCGAGATAACATTCGAAATGGCATTCGGCCCATCGTCGTTGTCCCCCACGATAAAGTTTCCTTCGCTTACGGACTGTTCGAAAGTGAGGGACTCGGCAATCGCGTACAGGTTATCGCGCTCGAATCGTTTATCGGCATCAATATTGAAGAGTTATCGTTCTACAAGCGAGGCCTAATTCGATTAAATGTCGCACGGCTTCTTGCCCACTACAACAAGCGAATCGAAGATATCGAGCCCGACAAATCTCTTCAAATAGAAATTCCTCAGTGGGCTCTAGACGAAATGGATGCGCATGGCGAATAGCTCAAACATACTTATCACTCATGATTTGGACGGTGCCGCGCTGGCGGCACCCGTTGATGCCGCACGTCGCAACGGTGCCACGTACAAGACGCGCACAATCGACGATCTGCGCATTAAGGACGATCGCCTGCGTGCGGCCATCGAGGGCACGGGGCACCTGCTGTTCGACGGCGGCATGGGTACCATGTTGCAGGCGGCCGGCATGAAGGCTGGCGCCTTGCCCGAGCTGCTCAACTTTGAGGAGCCCCAGGTCATTACCGGCATTCAGCGCCAGTACGTCGAGGCTGGCTGCGACGTGATCACCGCCAACACCTTTGGCGCCAACGCCCACAAGCTCGACGGTGCCGCCACCGTGGCAGACGTCTTTGCCGCGGCCGTCGCCTGTGCCCGCGAGGCCGGCGCCCGCTATGTCGCCGGCGATATCGGCCCCATCGGCGCGCTGCTTCGCCCCCTGGGTACCCTGAGCTTCGACGAGGCCTATGACCTCTTTGCCGAGGAAGTGCACGCCGGCGTCGATGCGGGCGTGGACCTCTTTATTATCGAGACCATGACCGACCTTGCCGAGATCAAGGCCGCCGTCCTCGCCTGCCGCGAGAACTCCGACCTGCCCGTCTTTGCCACCATGACCTTTGAGGAAGACGGTCGCACCTTCCTGGGCACGAGCCCCGAGGTCGCCGCCATCACGCTCGACGCCATCGGCGCCGACGTTTTGGGCATCAACTGCAGCCAGGGCCCGGCCGAGCTCCGAGGACTCGCCGCGCGTATGCTCACCGTCACCGACAAGCCCGTTATGGTGCAGGCCAATGCGGGACTGCCCCACGTGGACGACGACGGTAATACCGTCTTTGACATCCAGGCCCCCGAATACGCCAAGGCCGTCGCCGGCATGATCGCCGACGGCGTGAGCGTCGTGGGCGGTTGCTGCGGAACCACGCCGGCGCACATGGCGGCCTTGCGCACGCTTATCGACAACCACACACCCAGCCCGCGTCACCGCAAGCCCAGTATGTCGGTCACGAGCGCCCAGACGGTCGTGGACCTCCCCTGCGACGGCCACAAGATCGCCGTCATCGGCGAGCGCATCAATCCCACCGGCAAAAAGCGCCTGCAACAGGCCCTGCGCGACGGCGACCTAGACTACGTCGTGAGCCAGGGCATCAGCCAGCAGGAACAGGGCGCCGACATCCTGGACGTCAACGTGGGCCTGCCCGAGATCGACGAGGTCAAGATCATCCAACAGGCGACCGAGCAGCTCCAGGGCTCCACGCTGCTGCCGCTGCAGATCGACTCCACCGACCCCGCAGCCGTCGAGGCAGCCGTGCGCCGCTACGCCGGCAAGCCCATCATCAACTCGGTCAATGGCAAACAGCAAATCATGGATGAGATCTTCCCGCTAGTCGCCCACTACGGCGCCAACGTCGTCGGCCTCACACTCGACGAAGGCGGTATTCCGGATACCGCAGAGGCTCGCTTCGCCATCGCCGAGCGCATCGTGGCCGAGGCTGCCCGTTACGGCATCGGGCCGGACCGCATCCTCATCGACTGCCTGGTCATGACCGCCTCGACCAACCAGCGCCAGGCCGAGCAGATCCTGCGTGCCATGTCCCTGTGCAAGGAGCGCCTGGGCGTCAAATGCGCGCTCGGCGTATCGAACATCAGCTTTGGCCTGCCTGCCCGCCCGCTGCTGGGCTCGGTCTTTTTGGCTGCCGCTTTTGGCGCGGGCCTGGACGCCCCCATCATGAACCCGGGCTCCAAGCGCTTTATGGATACCGTCTACAGCTATCGCGTGCTGAGCGTTGAAGACGAGGGCTCGACCGGATACATCGAGCGCTACGCCGGCTGGACCGATCCGTACAAGATCGCCGCGAACCCGGCGGCGGCTCAGGCAGCATCGACCGACGCCGCGCCCGCTGCTGGCACCGCCGGCACCGACGGCAACGACGACCCGATTCGTCGCATGGTCGTCTCGGGCCGCAAAGGCGAGATCGCTGCCGAGACCGAGCGTCTGCTGGCAGACCACGACGCCATGGACCTCATCAACAATCACTTTATCCCCGCCCTCGACGAGGTGGGCGTCCTCTTTGACCAGGGCAAGTTCTTCTTGCCGCAGCTCATGGCCTCGGCCGAAGCCGCACGCGTGGGCTTCGACACCATCAAACGCCTAATGCCCGCCGGCGAGATTGCCGACAAGGGCAAGATCTGCGTGGCCACTGTCAAGGGCGACATCCACGATATTGGCAAGAACATCGTCAAAATGCTGCTCGACAACTACGGCTACACCGTCTTTGACCTGGGCCGCGATGTCGATCCGCAGGAGGTACTCAAGACCGTCAAGGAGCGCGATATCAAACTCGTCGGCCTCTCGGCGCTTATGACTACCACCGTCGTGGCCATGGAAGAGACCATCAAGCTGCTTCATGCTGAGGTGCCGGGCGTCAAGATTATCGTAGGCGGCGCCGTGCTCACCCCCGAATACGCCAAGCAGATCGGCGCGGACTACTACGCCAAGGACGCCGCCGAAAGCGCTCGTATCGCCGAAGAGGTCTTTGGGCAGTAACACAACGGAAATAACCGAGCACCAAAACGTGCCGCATGCGCCACTTGGCACGTGCGGCACGTTAGAATAGATAAGACTATGCTCGTTTTGGCAGATAGGAGTGCAAGGATGGCGATCACGCCCGCAGAAATCGCGGAAACCCGCGGCATGGTTGAGGAGCAGAACCTCGACATCAGGACCATCACCATGGGTGTTTCGCTCATGGGTTGCGGCGACGAGAACCTCGACCGCATGTGCACGAAGATCTACGACCACGTGACGCACACGGCTGAGCACTTGGTCGAGACCGCCGAGAACCTCGAGCGCGAGTACGGTATCCCCATCGTCAACAAGCGCGTTTCCGTCACCCCGGTGGCGCAGATCGCCGCATGCTGCAAGGATGAGGACCTCACCCCCATCGCGCACGCCCTCGACCGCGCGGCCGAGACGCTCGGCATCGATTACCTGGGCGGCTTCTCCGCACTCGTCCAGAAGGGCATCGGCGACGCCGACCGCCGCGTCATCCAGTCCATCCCCCAGGCGCTCGCTACCACCAGCCGCGTCTGCTCCAGCGTCAACGTCGCCAGCCTGCGTGCCGGCATCAACATGGACGCCGTGCTCATGGCCGCCCAGACCATCATCGATGCCGCCAAACTCACGGCCGACCAGGATTCCGTCGGCGCTTCCAAGTTTGTCTGCTTTGCCAATATGGTCGAGGACTCCCCGTTTATGGCTGGCGCCGTCCACGGCGGTGGCGAGGCCGACGCCGTCATCAACGTAGGCGTCTCGGGCCCCGGCGTTATGGCCGCAGCCCTGGAGACACTGCCCGATTCCGCATCGATGATGGAGGTCGCCGAGAAGATTAAGCAGACCGCCTTTAAGATCACCCGTGCCGGCGAGCTCATGAGCCGCGAGGCCGCCCATCGCCTGGGTGTCGAGAAGGGCATTGTCGACCTGTCGCTGGCACCTACGCCCGCGATCGGCGACTCCGTCGCGCGCATCCTCGAGATCATCGGCGTGGGCACCTGCGGTGGCCCCGGCACGACCTGCGCGCTCGCCATGCTCAACGATGCCGTCAAGAAGGGCGGCGTCATGGCCAGCTCCAGCGTGGGCGGTCTCTCGGGTGCCTTTATCCCCGTGTCCGAGGACGCCGGCATGATCGCCGCCGTCGAGGCCGGCGCGCTTTCGCTCGAAAAGCTCGAGGCCATGACCTGCGTGTGCTCCGTTGGCCTGGACATGATCGCCATCCCCGGTGACACCCCGGTCGAGACCATCGCCGGCATTATCGCCGACGAGATGGCCATCGGCGTCATCAACAACAAGACCACGGCCGTCCGCGTGATTCCCGCCATTGGCAAGGGCGTGGGCGACTGCGTCGAGTACGGCGGCCTGTTTGGCCGTGCGCCCATCATGCCGGTTAACCCCAACGCCGGCACCGTGCTTGCCCACCGCGGTGGACGCTTCCCGGCTCCGCTGAACTCGCTCAAGAACTAGCTGAGGGGGACTGGCGAGGAGCCCCGGGGAGGGCAAATTTATAAGGTCGCCTGCTCGGACAGTCCTGACTCGCACGGAGAGCACATTAAGTGCTCTCCGGCTCGTGCGGAACTCGCGATCGACTTCGCATGCCGCCGCGCGATCGGGGCGAACACGAGTCCCAAGGTTTTCAAAAAAGCGGTCGGCGCGCAGTGCGCCGACCGCCGATATATGGGGTCTGATATTTTCTACCAGCTAGGGCCTCTTACTCGTCTAGGAGATCTTCTGGCATGTCGTTGCCGTCGCCTAGATCGACAGGGGTTTCTTCGGAAGCAGAGCCGTTTTCTGTGGCTTCGCCTTCGGGCTTTTCCTTGGCTGCCGTCATGCGGGCTACGGCGCAGATGCGGTCGTTGTCGTCGACGGTCATCATCTTGACGCCCTGGGTGGCGCGGCCGGTCTGGCTGATCTCGTCGGTCTTGACGCGAATGACCGTCGCGCCCTCCGTCACGATGAACAGCTCGTGCTGCGGGCCCACCGTCTTCATGGCCGCGAGGTTACCCTTACGCTCGGTCATTTGAATGGTGTAGACGCCTTGACCGCCGCGATTCTGCTCCGGGTAGTCCGCGACCGGCGTGCGCTTGCCGTAGCCGCGCTCGGTGATGACGAATAGATCGCCGTTGCCGTTAGTGACTTCCATGCCCAGAACGCTCACGCCGTCCTTCAGACCGATACCGCGAACGCCGCTGGTATCGCGGCCGGTGGCGCGCACCTGCTCCTCGGAGAACACGATCGCCTTGCCCGCGGTGGTGGCCAGGATAATCTTGTCGCCCTCGCGCACGCGGCGCACGTTCAGCAGCGCGTCGTCGTCACGCAGGTTGATAGCGATCAGGCCGTCGCGACGGCTGCGGTCATATGCGCTCATCACGGTCTTCTTGACCATGCCGCTCTTGGTGGCAAACATCAGGTACTCGTCGGCCGGGAACTCGCGGCAGCTGATGACGCTCGCGATCTTCTCGCCTTCCTCGAAGGGCAGCAGGTTGACGATCGCGGTACCGCGCGCCTGGCGCGTACCCACCGGCAGCTCGTGCACCTTCAGGCGATAGACCTTGCCCTTGCTCGAGAAGAACAGCACGTACTCGTGCGTGGACGCGATGAACATCTCATCGATAACGTCGTCCTCTTTGAGGTTGACGCCCGACACGCCCTTGCCACCGCGCTTCTGGGCACGGTAGGCAGCCACTGGGATACGCTTAACGTAGCCGGTGTGGGTGATGGTCACGACCATATCCTCGTCGGCGATGAGGTCCTCGACATCCAGATCCTTCTCAACCTGGCTGATTTCGGTACGGCGCTTGTCGCCAAACTTCTTGGAGATCTCGCGCATCTCTTCCTTGATGACGCCCAGAATCTTCTCCTCGTGCGCCAGCAGGTCCTCGTAGTAGGCGATGGCGCGGCGCAAGCCGTCCAGCTCTTCCTGAATCTTGTCGCGCTCCAGGCCGGTCAGGCGGCGCAGCTTCATCTCGAGGATGGCCGTGGTCTGCTCGGGCGTAAAACCAAAGCGCTCGATCAGGCGGCTGCTGGCCTCGGAGTCGGTCTGCGAGGAGCGGATGATGCTAATGACCTCGTCGATATGGTCAAGGGCCATCAGGTAGCCCTCGAGGATATGGGCACGCGCCTGGGCCTTCTTAAGGTCGAAGCGGGTGCGGCGGGTGACGACGTCGACCTGGTGATCGATGTAGTGCTGCAGCATCTCGCGCAGGCTCAGGCATTTGGGAACGCCGTTGACGAGCGCCAGGTTGTTGGCGCCAAAGGTCGTCTGCAGCGAGGTGTACTTATACAGGTTGTTGAGCACGACCTGCGGAATGACGCCTTTCTTGAGCTCGATGACCAGACGGATGCCCTTCTGGTTGGACTCATCGCGCATATCCGAGATGCCTTCGATGCGCTTGTCGTTGACGAGCTGGGCGATCTTCTCCTGCAGGGTGCCCTTGTTGACCATGTAGGGAATCTCGGTAAAGACCAGGCGGCTGCGGCCGGTCTTGGTGGACTCCACATGTGCCTTGGCACGCACGGTAATGGAGCCGCGGCCGGTCTCGTAGCTCTGCTTAATGCCGGCGCTGCCCATGATGATGGCGCCGGTGGGGAAGTCCGGACCGGGCATGATCTGCATGAGCTCGTCGACGGTGGCGTCGGGGTTGTCGATCAGGTAGCAGGTGGCCTCGATCGCCTCGGTGAGGTTATGCGGGGCGATGTTGGTGGCCATGCCGACGGCGATGCCCTGACTGCCGTTGACCAGCAGGTTGGGGAAGCGCGCAGGCAGCGCCACGGGCTCGGCGAGCGATTCGTCGTAGTTGGGCTGCCAGTCGACGGTATCCTTCTGCAAGTCACGCAACAGTTCCATGGCGGGCTTTGCCAGGCGGCTCTCGGTGTAACGCATGGCCGCCGCGCCGTCGCCGTCGATGTTGCCGAAGTTGCCGTGACCGTCGATGAGCGGCGTGCGCATGGAAAACCACTGTGCCAGGCGGACCATGGCCTCGTAGACCGCGAAGTCGCCGTGCGGATGGTACTTACCGATAACTTCGCCGACCGTCCAGGCCGACTTCTTGTGCGGACGGTTGGGGTAGATGCCGCTCTCATTCATTGCGTACAGGATGCGACGGTGCACCGGCTTTAAGCCATCTCGCACGTCCGGCAGGGCGCGCGCCGTGATGACCGACATCGAGTACTCGATAAACGACTGCTTCATCTCACGGCCAAACTCCGAAATCTGGAGCTGGCCGCCGTTGATGTCCTCGCCGGCCGAGGCGCCACGATCGACTTCGCCAAAGCTCTCCTCGAGCTCACCGTCGTCGTCCTCTTCCTCATCATCATCGGCATCGGGGTTATAGGCGTCCGGATCGCCGTCCTCACCCTGCTCAGCACGGGCAAGCAGGCGCTTCAGATCATCGGGCATACCGGCATCGCCGGCCTCGTCCATACCCTCGTTATTGTTGATATCGTCTGCCACGTTACCTCCTCATGGTTTGCGTGGTCCATTAGTTCCCAACCACGGAGACGGCTTTTCCAGGTGCCGCAGATTCGCCCGAAAGAGGAGGGAAGCGTACTTGGGTACGCGACCGACGATTGAGAGCGAAGGTGCGGTGGCTGGGAAAGCCGCAGGGATTAGGCGTCTAAGAATCGTGCGTCATGTGCATGCTTCTCGATGTACTCGCGGCGATAGCCGACCTCGGAACCCATCAGCTCGCGCACGGCGCGGTCCGCCACCACGGCGTCCTCGATCGACACACGCTGCAGAATGCGGGTCTTTGGGTCCATCGTCGTCGAGGCAAGCTGTTTGGGGTCCATCTCGCCCAGGCCCTTGTAGCGCTGGACGGTATAGCCCTTGCGCTTTTTGGTGATCTTGCCGTCCTTGGCCTTGCCGTCCTCGTCGTTATCATCGGGGTTCAGGCCCAGACTCTGGATGGTATCGCGCAGGATCTCGTCTTCGGGCTGGCGGCCGTTGGGATACACGTAGTGGATCTTGTTGCGCACCTTAATGCCAAAGATGGGCGGGCAGGCAACATAGACGTAGCCGGCATCGATCAGCGGACGCATGTACTTGTAGAAGAACGTCAGCAGCAGGATGCGGATATGCGCGCCGTCGACGTCTGCATCGGTCATGATGATGATCTTGTGGTAGCGCGCCTTGGTGATATCGAAATCGCCGCCGTCGCCGGCACTCGTCGTGACGCCGCAGCCGATCGCGGTAATCAGCGACTGGATGGTGTCACTCGAGAACGCGCGATGGTCACCAACGCGCTCGACGTTCAAAATCTTGCCGCGCAGGGGCAGAATCGCCTGGATGTCTCGGCGACGGCCGTCCTTGGCCGAACCGCCTGCCGAGTCGCCCTCTACGATGAAGAGCTCGGTCAGCTCGGCATCGCGCACCGAGCAGTCGGCGAGCTTACCGGGCAGGGACGCCGTCTCGAGCAGGCTCTTGCGGCGGGTCGCCTCGCGCGCCTTGCGGGCGGCATTGCGCGCCTTGCAGGCCTGCTGCGCCTTCTTGACGATCTCGCGAGCGGGCTTAGGGTGCTCCTCGAGGTAATCGGCAAGGCCGTCGGTCACGATCTTGAGCGTCAGCGCGCGCATATAGGAGCTGCCGAGCTTGGCCTTGGTCTGGCCCTCAAACTGCGGATCGGGCAGCTTGACCGAGATAACGGCCGAAAGGCCCTCGCGCACATCGTCGCCGGTCAGATTGGCGTCTTTTTCCTTGAGCAGGTTCTGCTTGCGCGCATAGTCGTTGATCACGCGGGTGAGCGCGGTGCGGAAGCCCTCAAGGTGCATGCCGCCCTCGGGGGTGTAGATGTCGTTGGCAAACGACATGACGTTCTCGCCGTAGCCGCTATTCCACTGCAGGGAAACCTCAACCTCGCCCATCTTGGCCACAGGTGCGTCCGGGTCCGATTTGCCCTCGATGTAGATAGGCTCCTTAAAGGCCTCGGGGACGTCCTTGCCCTCGTTAAGGAACTTGACGAAGTCGATGATGCCGCCCTCGTAGCAAAACTCCTCCACGTGGGGAGTAGACTCGCGCTCGTCAGTCAGCACGATTTTGAGGTTCTTATTGAGGAACGCCGTCTCCTGCAGACGGTTGTGCAGCGTATCGAAATCGTAAATGCAGGTCTCGAAGATCTCGTCGTCGGGCCAGAAGGTGACGGTGGTGCCCGTCGAATCCGAGGTGCCCACGACCTCCATCTTCTTGACGGTCTTGCCGCGCGAGAACTCCATCTCGTAGGTGTTGCCGTCGCGACGAACCTGAACGACCACGCGCTTGGACAGTGCGTTGACGACGGAGATGCCAACGCCGTGCAGGCCGCCCGAGACCTTATAGGCCGAATTATCGAACTTACCGCCGGCGTGCAAAATCGTCATGACGACCTCGAGCGTCGGGATCTTTTTAACAGGGTGCTCGTCGACGGGGATACCGCGCCCGTTGTCGACGACCGTGATGGAGTTGTCGGCGTGGACCGTCACCTGAATCTCGGTGCAGAAACCGGCCATGGCCTCGTCAACGGAGTTGTCAACGATCTCCCACACCAGGTGATGCAGGCCGCTGGCGCTCGTCGAGCCGATGTACATGCCCGGGCGCTTACGAACGGCCTCGAGACCTTCGAGAATCTTAATCTCGCCGCCATCGTAATCGTTTTCGTTTGCCACACGTCCTCCTTCAGCTAAGAAAATGTGTACAGCCTTACTAGTTTATCGTAAAAAAATACCCTCGGGAACGAGGGTATTTGGCTCTACAAGGCCACCAGATGCGATTTAAGGCTCTTTTTTGCTTTGCACGCCCTTGGCCCACTCGGCACTGGCTCTCATGGCATTCTCGAGGGCCTCGCGCAGTTTTTGGTCTTCGATGGGCGCCACTTGGCGCTCAATCTCGGTGCGCTCGGCATCGCTGAGGTCGGCGTGTGGGGCCGGCGGGCGCTCGGTCGCCGCTGGGCGAAGGCGCTCCTTGGCGGCGGGCGGCGTGTGACCGGGCGCGGTGGTTTTGAACACCAGGCCATCCACATGCGCACCGGCGCGCTCCATGCGCGCGCGGATGATCTCGCGCAACAACGTCATTTCCTGCGTCCACGAGGGCGAGTCGAGATATACCAGCAGCTCATTGGACTCGGGCAGGTAGCGCAGGCCCGTCACATGCCGCCCCTCGCGCGTGCCCGAGCACACCGCGTTCCACGCGCGATAGACCGCGCGCGACTCCTCGGCGGCCTCCATCTGCGCACGGCGCTCAGGGGTCGCAGCCGCCAGGATGCGCTGGCGCTCTGCGTTCAAAAAGCCACTGAAGGCGACCGTTTCGCTCTCGCGCTCGTAATTAGCACGTCTCACCCATGCTCACCACCTTGGCTCGATCAAGCAGGTCATCGGTAAAGTACCCCAGGTTGGTCGTGGTTATGACCGTCTGGATATCATCGCCGATCAGCCGCAGGAAAGCACCGCGGCGTTCGCCGTCGAGTTCGCTCATCACGTCGTCCAAAAGCAGCAGTGGGGCGGTGCCCAGGACATCGCGAGCCACGGCCACCTCCGCCACCTTCCAGGCCAGAACCAACGTTCGCTGCTGACCTTGGCTGGCAAATGAACGGGCGGAGCGACCCGCCACAGCAAACTCAATCTCGTCGCGATGCGGTCCCACCAACGTCACGCCGCGGCGAATTTCCTCGTCGGCGTGCTCATCAAGGGCGGCCAGCATGCGCTCGTACGCCCAGCCCTTCAGCTCTTCGCGATCCTCGACCTGGGGCAAATCCCCCAGCGTGGACGTATAGGTCACGTTGGCAGCCTCGCCGGACGCCACTTGCCCGTAGGCAGTGCGCACATGGCCCGCCAGCCGGTCGAGCAGGGCCAACCGGTGCACGAGCAGAGCCGCGCCCGCGCGGGCAATCGAATCGTTCCACGCGCCGAGCATCTCGCGGCAGCACCAGGTTTCCTTGAGCAAGGCGTTGCGCTGGGTCACGCAGCGACCATAGGTGCTCGCAAGATCGGCATAGCGTGCGCTCAGTTGCATGCCAAAGTCGTCGAGGGCGGCGCGGCGCACACTGGCGCCTCGCTTAACCATGTCCAGATGGTCGGGACAAAACAGCACGCTCGGCAGAACCCCGCGCACACCGGCGGCAGAGCATCTCTTGCCGTTGCGGCTAAACGAGCGTTTACCGTCCTCCGCACTCAATCCCATATCAAGTACGCGGCCGTCGCCCTCGAGCCTCAGCTCGACCTTGCACGAGCCCACGCCATCATGGACGAGCTCGGCTGCGGTCGGATGCCTAAACGAGGCGCCGCTCGTCAGCAGCTGCAGCGCCTCTATGAGATTGGTCTTTCCCGCCGCGTTGGGTCCCGCAAGTATCGTCACGCCCTCGTCCAGGGCAAGACGATAGCTCTCGAAACTGCGGTAGTGCGCGACGGAAAGATCGCGGGCGAACATGGTCATGGCGCAGCGCTAGATGCGAACCGGCATGACCAGGTACAGGTAGT
>URNI01000027.1 GCA_900549135.1 uncultured Collinsella sp. | reverse complement strand
TGTCCGCTTGCGGGTTATTAATTTACGCGAGTTATCCAAAAGACGCAAGTACTTTTTTCAAAAAAGTTGCTCAAAGCAAGTTCACGCAGGGAAATCATGTCAGCCCAAGGCGCTAAGCGCACGATTCCAATGCCGAGCTAAACAGCTTCACCATCCGAACGCGTGTGCCGGCACCATCCGTACGACGGGCAACATCCACGTTATCGACGAGCATGCGCATAAGCTTGATACCGCGCCCGCGTTCCTCGGATGCCACCGGCTCGCTCGCCCCATCGATAGAATAGCCAGCGCCCCGATCAAGCACCTCGAGCACAACACGGTCCCCATAGGCCTGAACCGTTAAGATACAGCCAACACCGCCCGCATGGTCATACGCGTTACCCAATGCCTCCCCCAACGCCAATGCGACGTCATAACGCTCATCACGCCTCAGGGGAAGCGATTCGAGAAGCTCGGCCACACGGTGCCGATAATACGGGAGGTTCTCGATGCCTCGCTGCACTTCGATGCTCTTGCTCCATCGCGGCAGCTCTCCCACCGGAATGGCGGGAATCGATTCACGCGCCGAACCCGCAACATGAAGGATGTCGACAAGTCGGGCAATCTCCAAAAAGCGAATGACCTCATCGGAAGCGTTAACGAGCGAAAGCAGGCCCTCTCGCCTCATGAGCTCTCTGGCACGTGTAAGCAAAAACGCCAAACCCGTCGAGTCGATAAAGCCCACGGCTTGGCAATTGATGACAACACGACGCACGCCCCGGTCGATCAGATTATCCAACCGTGGACGCAGCACGGACACCGAGGCGATGTCGACATCACCCGGTGGCGTCAAAACCGCTATGTCATTCCACTCATTCATACGACCATGGTTCCCCAAAAGAGTTCACTCGATGCATACGTATCTATAACTGCGAAGATTTTGCCCGTCAAGCGTCGCGATCTACGATCGACCTCGTAGAAATTCAAGGGAAACCAGCGCGATGTCATCGTCCAGCGCCGACTCGGTAAAGCGGTCAAGCTCGCTCAAGACCTTACCGCAGATTCCCGATACGCCCTCGCCCGAAACAGAGAGCAGAAGGTCACGAAGACGTTGCTCGCCAAAGAAAGCACCCGAGCGATCGCGTGCTTCGATTGTTCCGTCGGTATACATAAATAGCATGTCACCAGGAGCGAACGTAAACACGCCCGTCTCGTAGACCATGCTCTCAAAGGCACCGATTACGCCCGATTGGCACCCAAGGAGCTCCACTTCTCCCCCGCAGGTCTCGCCGCCGCCAAACGGCTTCGACGACGGCCTAATGACCATAGTGGGAGGATGTCCCGCAGAGCAATAGGTAGCGCGACCCGCTTTAAGATCAATCTTGGCGATAAACGCCGTCACAAACGTCTCGACCCTCGAAAAGCCCATGAGCATGCTATTGAGCGAGCGGGCCATGCGGGCAGGCCCCGCACCCTCCCAGGCATAGGCCGTCAGCGCCGTCTTGACGAGCGCTGACATCGACGCCGCCTCGATTCCTTTGCCGGAAACATCGCCCAAAATCATTACAGCGCAATCATCGGGAAGACGGACAAGCGTATAGAAGTCACCGCCGACCAACGCGGAATTCGTTGCCGATAGGTATACCGAATCGGTTGCGATGCCCGGAACGTCACCAAGCGAATTTCTCATGCCAATCTGAAGCGTCTGAGCGATATGACGCTCTTCGCGCTTTTGAGACTCGCCTTCGTAGATCAGTTCAAAGTCATGCGCCAAGTGCACCAAGTAGTCATATTCAAGGTCATCAATCGGCTCTTGACTGCCATCACGAAGCAGCAGCGCGCGCGTCGTCGGGCCCTTCGCAACAGAAGCAGGAACAATCGCGTCGTTGCTGTGCTTGCCATCACCCTCAGAGCGCGGGCGCCCCGCCTCGATGCCGAAGTCGACGTAGAGACCCTGGCAAGGCAGACCATGCGTCCTAAGCCAGCCTCCCATAGGCATCGATTCATCAACGCGAGTTATACGGACGTGCTTAAGGTCCTCGGCACTCGTGCCGCCCAAAACAGATGCCTCAAAGCCATCAGGGCCAGCTCCCAGACGTGCCGCCGGCGCCGTCGCAGAAAAGAAAAGCTTCTCGGGATCGTCCGGCAAAGCAACGCGACTGCCGCCTTCAAAATCTATGACATAGGAGTCCAGACTGGCGTCATACTCAACAGGGTAAAAATGGCAGTTGAGCATATTGCAGATCTCGGACGATATAGCCTGGGTAGCCGCGGCGGAATCGTCTAGAAAGGCAAACAACTCATCACGTAAGACATTGAGCGAGCGGCCAAGCTCGGCCGTGCGACGGGAGCGAAGGCTCGATGCCATGCCGACCAGCTGGATAGACAGGTAATCGCAAATGACCTCGAGCACATTAACGTCATAGGCGAGCGGTGCCTGAGGGCGTTTCCAACCAACTTCCAGCACGCCAAGGATCTGCGTACCGTAAAAAACGGGAAGACAGATCTCGCTGCGGTACGGAGGCATATCCTGCATACGCAACAGGTGCTTAGAACGATTGTCCAGGTCCATAAACATACCGGAGGCGGCCTTATCACCCTTAAGGTCCTGTTGAATCGACAAGCGACAGGCACGCGACTCACGAAGAACATACGTCGGAATGCCAGCGCCATACGGCAAAAACTCAGGCAGGTAGCTGTCGTACAGCTCCTTGGAAACACCGCGAAGTTTAAAACCGCCGCTCTCAGAAAAATAGATAGCAGCACCCGAAGCATCGAGCGTTCCTACAAGCTGGTTCAAAACGGTATCAAGTAGGCTGGGCAGCTCATCGGAGCCCACGGTACTCATAATGACCGAGAGCGTGCCAGAGAGGCGCTTGTTCGCCACTCTAAGCTCCGAAAGCGCACGCTTGAGCTGACGGTCGTGCGAATACTGTTCTTCGATGCTATGGAGCGCCACCAGGACACGTGGCGCGCGGCGCCCAAAGATGCGTGGAGGCGTTACGGAGCCCGCACGAACCAAGACGGGGATAAAGGAGCCGTCACTCAGCTTGAGCATCAGTTCGTTCTCGGAGCCATCAGTTTCAAATGGCAGACGATGTTCCGTCGCACGTTCAAAAGCGGATGAGTACAGGACGTCTTTAACATCTCCACCGATGACGTCGGCGCGTTCCTCACACATCAAACCAAGTAAGCGATTATTCACATGCAGAATGGTTCCGTCGAGCTCGCAGATGATGACAGCATCGCTCGTGATCTCGACTAGTTGGGCAACGTCTGCCCACTCGTTGCGTTCAAGCGTTTCCATCGTGGACCCCACCGTCTATCGGTAACAAAAAAGCCTCCGAAGAGGCTTCTCAAATGCGATGGTGTCGGAGGCGGGACTTGAACCCGCATGACCAAAAAGCGGTCACTAGCACCTCAAGCTAGCGCGTCTGCCAATTCCGCCACTCCGACATGCTATGTTGTTGATTCACGGTTCGTTTTGTTGGACCCGCGCGTTCAACGAGGAAGATAATAACCTATGATTCGAGAACTGTGCAAGCACTTTTTTCAAAATAGTTTACAAATTTGTAAATTCGCAGGTAGACGGACCTGTTCGGGCAGGAATGAGGTCGCTTTCCAACGCGTCCTCATTCCTGCCCTAGGGACACATGCTTCAGGCACAGTTCTCAAACATGTTCTGGGGCTGATATAAATTTAGTGGCTCGGCCTTGCCGAGCCCTTATATAAAGAGGCCGGAGCTAAAGCTCCGGCCTCACTCAATTTCTCATTAGATTTAGTGAGCGATCAAGGAATCGCACTCCCCCTGCCGAGTTAACGTAGGGCCCGTGCTGGACTTAGTTTTCAGAACATTCCGCAGACCAGGAAACCCCCTTATCCGCAGCTTCGAAGGAGCAGGATAAGGGGGTTTCCATGGTCGAGGACGTTCTGAAAACTAAGTCCAGCACGGGCCCGGACGATAACAACCGACTACAGGTCGATGTGCGATTCCTTGATCGGGAACGGCTCGGCGAAGTGGCAGGCACAGCAGTGGCCCGGAGCAACTTCCTTAAACTCAGGAAGCTTCTCGGAGCAGATGCCCTGCGCGATCGGGCAGCGCGTGTGGAAACGGCAGCCGGTCGGCGGATCCAGCGGTGACGGCGGATCGCCGGCGAGGATGATGCGCTTGCGGGTCTTCTGGATATCAGGATCGGGAACCGGAACAGCAGACAGCAGCGACTGCGTGTACGGATGGTGAGGCTCGCTATAGAGCGTCTTCCAGTCCGAAACCTCGACCATCTTACCCAGATACATAACGGCAACGCGATCGGAGATGTGCTGCACAACGGACAGGTCGTGAGCGATAAACAGATATGCGGTACCGAACTTGTCCTGCAGTTCCTTGAGCAGGTTCAGAACCTGGGCCTGAATGGACACATCCAGAGCGGAAACCGGCTCGTCGCAGATAATCAGCTTGGGCTTCAGCGCAAATGCGCGGGCGATGCCGACACGCTGACGCTGACCGCCGGAGAACTCATGAGGATAGCGGTTGATGTGCTCGGGGTTCAGTCCGACAACGTCGAGAAGCTCGCGGACACGCTCGATGCGCTCTTCCTTGGCGCCCACGCCGTGAATGGTCATGGGCTCGGAGACAATCTCGCCGATGGTCATACGGGGATTAAGCGAAGCATAAGGATCCTGGAAGATAAACTGCATCTCACGACGCATGTCCTTGATCTCATGCTTGCTCATCTCGGCAACATCGTTGCCCTGGAAGAACACCTTACCGGCAGTCGGCTTGGTCAAGCGCATGATGGTGCGGCCCGTGGTGGATTTACCGCAACCAGACTCGCCAACCAGACCAAAGGTCTCGCCAGGATAAATCTCAAAAGAGATGTCATTTACAGCAGAGACGACGCGCTTGGAAAAACGCTTGGCGAACATGCCGGACTCTGCAGGGAACTCCTTAGAGAGGTGCTCGACCTTCAGCAGCGGAGTGCGCTCGTTATTGTCTGCCATTTACGCCTCGCCTCCCTTCTTGGAATCCTTGCGCGTACGGGACGTCTCAGGAGCGTTCTTGAGGAACTCAGGGTCACCGGAATAATGGCACGCAGAATAGTGGCCGGACTCGGTGACAACACGCTCGGGGCGCTGCTTGCGGCACTTATCGGTCGCATAGGGGCAACGAGGCGAGAACACGCAACCCTCGGGCAGGTTCATGAGTGAAGGCGGGTTACCGTGAATCGGCGTAAGCGGCTTCTTCTCATCGATAGCCTGCTCCGGGATGGAGCGAATCAGGCCCCAGGTATAGGGGTGACGGCTCTCGTAGAAGATTTCCTCAGCAGTACCGAACTCGACGGGACGGCCGGCGTACATAACCATGATCTTGTCGGCCATATCGGCGACGACGCCCAGGTCATGGGTAATCATGATGATGGCGTTGCCGTTCTTCTCCTGCATCTCCTGCATGAGCTCGATAATCTGAGCCTGAATGGTAACGTCCAGAGCCGTCGTGGGCTCGTCGGCAATCAGAATATCGGGATCGCAGGCAAGGGCCATGGCAATCATGACGCGCTGACGCATACCACCAGAGAACTGGTGGGGATACTCATTGACGCGCTTCTCGGGCTCAGGAATGCCAACGAGGTCCAAAAGCTCGGTGGCGCGCTTGAGCGCCTCCTGCTTGGAGTAGCCACGGTGCAGACGAAGGCCCTCACCCACCTGCTTGCCGATCTTATAGACCGGGTTCAAGGAGGTCATAGGATCCTGGAAGATCATCGCGATATCGTTACCGCGAATGTGCTGCATCTCTTCCTCAGTCATCTCGAGGATAGAACGACCACGATAGCGAACGTCGCCGCCCTCAATCTTTCCCGGAGGCATCGAGATGAGGCCCATGATGGTCATGGCGGTCACGGACTTACCGGAGCCGGACTCGCCGACGACGCCCAGGGTCTCGCCGCGATCGAGCGTGTAGGAGACACCGTCGACAGCGCGAACAACGCCATCCTCGGTGTGGAAATACATCTTAAGGTCATCGACCTCGAGCAGATGCTGGCCCTCGGGAACCGGCTGGTCCTTCAGGTCCACATAGTTCTTGTTCTTCTTCATCCTTATGCGTCCTTCATCTTGACGTCGAGGGCGTCGCGCAGACCGTCACCCAGCAGGGTGAAAGCGAGCACCGTCGAGAGAATTGCCAGACCGGGCATGATCATCATCCAGGGAGCAGTCAGGAGATACTGCTGACCGTCCTGAATCATGGAGCCCCACGAAGGCGTAGGCGGAATAACGCCCATGCCGAGGAAGGACAGAGCGGACTCGGTCAGAATGGCACCACCGATGTTCATGGTCGCGTAGACCACGATGGAGGCGACGGAGTTCGGGAAGATGTGACGCACGACGATACGAGCATCAGATGCACCCATCGCGCGCGCAGCGTCAACATAGTCGTTTTCCTTGACCGTCAAGATTGCAGAGCGGAAGACGCGCGCAATCGAAGGCCATCCGAGAATGCCGATGGCGATAAAGACGTTCTGAAGACCACGGCCGATAACGGCGATCATGGCGACAACGAACAGCACGTACGGGAACGCCAGGAAGATATCCGCACAGCGCATGATGATCGTATCCCAGATGCCGCCGTAGAAACCGGCCAGAGCACCCATGACCAGACCGATCACCGTGGAGATCGCAGTGGCCATAATACCGACGGATAGCGAAACGCGTGCACCGTAGATAACGCGGACGAGAATGTCGCGACCAAGGGCGTCGGTGCCAAACGGGTGCTCAGCACACGGAGCCAGCAGCGACGTCTCGGCCATGGTGGTCGAGTCGGAAGCCGTCGGCGAACCGAGCCAGGGCTTAGCCCACAGATCTGCGGTCAGGGCAACCACAACGACGATGATGATCCAGCAGACACCGATAACGGCGAGCTTGTTCTTACGAAGACGCTTAAAAGCGTCGCCCCACAGCGTGCGGGACTTGGCGGGAGCAGATGCGGCCTTGGTGGCGGTAGCCTGCTCCTGAGACTGAGAATCAGTTTCCTGCATGAGACGTACCTCCCTTAGGCCTTATCCGACGGACCGCCAAGGCGGATGCGCGGGTCGAGGAATGCATAGCTAATGTCGACGAGCAGGTTGATCACCATGACGACGACGACGATGAGCGTAACGCCGCCCATAACGATGGGCCAGTCACGCATGCTAATGGCGCGATAGACCTCATAGCCAATACCGGGCCAGTTGAAGACCGTCTCGGTCAGGATGGCGCCCGAAAGCATGCCGCCAAAGTCGACACCAATATAGGTAACGACGGGGATGAGTGCATTCTTAAGCGCATGCTTGATGATGATCGCGCGATTGGAGAGACCCTTGGCTTTTGCCGTACGAATGTAATCCTGGTTCATGACGTCAAGCAGCTGCGAGCGCATAATGCGGGCAGCATAAGCGGTCGAAACCGAAGCCAGCGTAATGGTCGGAAGCACATAGTGCATCCAATCCTGATACTGAGAGCTGGCACCGCCGGCACCCGAGATCGGCATGGAGAATGCACCGCCCGTGGCGTCCTTGAGAATGACGCCAAAGAACAGTTGCAGCAACATACCGAGCCAGAAGGCCGGGACGGCAACGAGGATCGACGTGGTGAGCGTTACCAAAATATCCCAGAAGGAATAACGCTTTACCGCCGAAATGATACCCGCACCGATACCCATGATTGCCTCGAGCACGATGGCGCACGCGGCAAGTTTGACCGTATACGGATACTTCTGGGCAAAGATTTCCGTAACCGGCAGCTTGCGCTGATACGAATTGCCCAGATCGCCATGAAGCAGGCCGTTCATGTAATACAAGTAACGGTCCACGAGCGACGTTTGAACGGGGTCGCCGTTCTCGTCAAGGATCGCGTTGCCGTCCTCGTCCGACTGGACCAGGTGATAGCGGACGCGAAGCTGAAGCTCCACCTCGGGGGACAGAGCCTTGTCTCCACCGATCAGCTTGATCGGATCTCCCGGCACGATATTCTGGAGGGCGAACAAAATCAGCGTAACGCCCAAAAACACCGGGATGAACTGAAGCACACGTTTAACGATGTACTTACCCATACCACTCCCCTATCTAGGGATTAACCTAAATGGGATGCCGATCGCCAGACCGGCATCCCAAAATTACCATCAGCCAGTTTACCCCAGGTTAGGGAGAACTGTATGTTTCCCATGAGGTCTACGTAAATACTTGACCCTCACGGAAGCTGCAAACTCTTAGGCGAGCTCAGCGGTACCCAGATCGGCGTGCTTCTGCGGGTCGACATAGAGGTGCTTGATGCGATCGGAGCCGGCGATGGTGTGCGTGTAGAACATCACCGGGATGACCGGGCAGTCGGCAGCGACCATTGCATCGGCCTCCTGCATCTTAGCGACGCGCTCTTCGTCGTCAACCGTGGTACGGGCCTCGTCGACCTTGGCGTCGAACTCGGGGTTGTTGTAACCAGAGCGGTTGTCGCCACCGAGGGAGTCGGAGTGGAACAGCGGATACAGGAAGTTGTCCATGATCGGGTAGTCGGCAATCCAACCCAGACGACCGAACTGATAGTTAAAGTTCTGATACTGCTCGAGCAGGGCAGACCACTCGGGGGTATCGGAGACAGCGGTAACGCCGACCTTGGCGAGGTCGCCGATGATGGACTCCATGATCTCCTTGTGGCCACCGTCCTGGTTGTAGGACAGAGTCACGTTAATGCCACGATCGCCGTTAGCGCCAGCGGGAGCAACCTTGTCGAGGTACTCGTTAGCCTTGTCGACGTCGTAGGCGCAGAACTCCCATGCGCCCTCCTTGTAGCCATCGATGCCCGGAGGAACAATGCCGTCGGCAGGGGTACGGGTACCCTTGAAGATGGTCTTGCAGATGGCCTCACGGTTGATGGCCAGGGAGATACCCCTGCGCAGGTCGGCGTTGTTGAACGGCTCGGCCGTGTTGTTGCAGGTCAGGTAATAGGTGGAAGGCTCGGCGCCGAGCAGCATGCGCTCGCCGTCACCCATGGTGTAGCCGTCCTTGGACACGCCGCGATCCTTCTTGGCAGCGTCGATCTGAGCAACGGGAACGTCGCAGACATCGAGGTTACCGGCCTGGAACTCCTTGTAAGCGGTCTCCATGTCCTTGATGACCTGGAAGTGGATGCCATCGATCTTGGCCTTGTCGCCATAGTAATCGTCGAACTTCTTGAGGTTGATCTCCTGACCATCCTCCCACTTGCCGTCCATCATGAACGGGCCGTTACCGACCGGCGCAAGGTAGAAGCTCTTGACATCGGACTCGGCGCACTCGGGAACCGGGGCCAGAGCCGGGTGAGAGGCGACGAAGGGGAAGTCGGCGTAAGCGGAAGACAGCTTGACGACGAGGGTCTCATCGTCGGGGCAAGTAACACCGCTGAGCTCGGTAGCGTTACCGGCAAGCAGGTCGTCATAGCCCTCGACCATGGAAAGGTGATAGGAGACCTCGGAAGGGCCGTACTCGGTAGCGATGGCCGACTTGGTGTTGACCAGACGCTCCCAACCGAGCTTGAAGGACTTGGAGGTAACGTCGTCACCGTTGTGGAACTTGGCCTTCTTGATCTTGAAGGTAAACTCGGTGGCGTCGTCGTTGGCCTCAAAGGACTCGCAAGCCAGCGGAACGATCTCGCCCTTCTCGGCGTCATAAGAGGTCAGAGCGTCAAAGAGCTGGTACTCGACCTGAGTGCCCTGGTCCTCCTGGACATTGTAGGGGTCGATGCAGACCGGGTTGTTGATGTAGAAGTTCAGCGTCGAACCGGACTCAGAACCGGAAGCGTCGCCGCCCTTCTTGCCGCATGCGGCAAGAAAAGCCATGGAGCTCGCAGCGAGGGTGCCGCCAACAAAGGCGCGACGACCCATAACGGGCTGGTGGAACATAGAATCAGCCATGCCATCCTCCTTATGAGATAGGACAAAGAAATGTTCAGTCGGACATATGTCGAGACAATCCGATCCGAACCATCAAAACGCCGCCCGCTGCTATGGCTGGTTATGCACAACGGACCAACGTTTCGCAATACAGTAGCGCATTTTATGCACGATTTGGGGCTGATTCCGGTTAACGGTCGAGAATTTCTTTAGTTGGGCGAAGTATGTGGGGATATTTTGACTCTGTTACAAATATGTAAACAAAAAGGGTCCCGCACCTGCGAGACCCATTGCAAACGTATATACGCCGATGCTTAGTAGCCGACGATGCCCTGCGGGAAGAAGAACATGCACAGGACGACGCACACGGCAAAAACAACGGCCATAATTATCGTCAGGCGATCGAGGTTCTGCTCCATGACGCCCGTGGCAGAGCTGGAGTTATACAGCGAGCTAGCGATCATATCCGAAACGCCGGTGCCCTTACCGGAATGCATCAGGACGAGAATCGTCAGCGCCACGGCAGAGACAGCCCAAACGACAAACAGAAGAATCTGGAACGGACCCATAGATAAGCTCCTTAATAGAACAGTTCAAACTCCAGTACTGTACCACAATCCCCCGCTCTCCCCTACCTGCCACTCAAGGACGGGGTGGAAATGGCAGAAATACCAAAAAGGGGGTTGTCCGGTTGTGGACAACCCCCTTGCTAGAAAACGGTATTTGTTTTCTATTAGGCCTCGGTGGCGAGCACGCGGCCCGTCATCTCGGCGGAAGGCTCAATACCAGCCATGGTGAGCATGGTCGGAGCGATATCGGAAAGACGGCCGTCCTCGATACCGGTGAGCTGTGCCTTCTCATCAACAATGATGAACGGCACGCGGTTGGTGGTGTGAGCCGTAAACGGATGCTTGGAACCGTCGGAAGCAACGTCAAACATGTGATCGGCGTTACCGTGGTCGGCGGTAATCAGCGCAAAGCCGCCCTTGGCGAGAATCGCCGGGACAACCTTGGACAGGGCATCGTCAACAGCCTCGACGGCCTTAACGGCGGCGTCGAAGACACCGGTGTGACCAACCATGTCGCAGTTCGCGAAGTTCACGATGTAGAAATCAGCGCGATCCTCGTTGATGGCGGCGACAAGCTTCTCGGTCACCTCGGGAGCGCTCATCTCGGGCTGCAGATCGTAGGTAGCGACCTTGGGGGAAGCGACGAGCACGCGCTCCTCGCCCTCCTTGGGCTCCTCGATGCCGCCGTTGAGGAAGAACGTCACGTGGGCGTACTTCTCGGTCTCGGCGGTGTGCAGCTGCTTCAGGCCATTGGCGGCGATAACGTCGGCCAGGACGTTCTCGGGGAACGTCTTGGGGAAGGCGACCTCGACGTCAAACGTCGGATCGTACTCGGTCATCGTCACAAAGTGAGAAAGCTTGATCTGCTCGCGCTCAAAGCCGTCGAACTCCTTGTCCGTGAACACGCGGGTCATCTGACGAGCGCGGTCGGGACGGAAGTTGAAGAAGATGGCCGCGTCGCCCTCGTGGATGCCCTCGTTGTGGGCAGCGAAGGGCTCGACGAACTCGTCGCCGCGCGGATCCTTCTCGTAGTAGGCCTTGATACCGGCAACGGGGTCGGTATCAGCATCGGACGCGTTGACCATGACGTCGTAGGCGCGCTGGATGCGCTCCCAACGATTATCGCGGTCCATGGCCCAATAACGGCCCGAGACGGTGGCAACGCGTGCGTCGCAACCGGTCTCCTCGGAGATCTTAGCCAGGAAGGCGCAGAACTCACTCATGTAACCGGCACCGGACTGCGGGTCAACGTCGCGGCCGTCCATAAAGGCGTGTACACGAACGGTCTTGACGCCATGCTGGGCAGCCATCTTGACCAGAGCCTCGACGTGGTTCATGTGAGAATGAACACCGCCAGGGCTCATAAGGCCCATGAGGTGGAGGGTCTTGCCGTCAGCCTTGACGTCGTCCATAGCCTTGACAAAAACCTCGTTCTTGGCGATGGAGCCGTCCTTGATGGCGTTGTTGATGCGCGAAAGCTCCTGGAACACGATGCGTCCGGCACCGATGTTGAGGTGACCCACCTCGGAGTTACCCATCTGGCCATCGGGAAGACCCACGTCCTCGCCCGAAGCGCCGAGCGTGGTGTGGGGGTACTTCTCGTACAGGCTATCAAGGAAGGGCGTCTTGGCAGCGGCGACGGCGTTCTCGCCATCGGCCGGAGCAAGGCCGCAACCATCCATGATGATCAGGAGTGCAGGAAGATGACGCTGTGCCATATGTCCTACTCGCCTGCCTTGACGACCATAGAGGCGAAGTCGGCAGCCTTGAGCGAAGCGCCGCCCACGAGGGCGCCGTCAACGTCGGGCTTGGCGACGAGCTCGGCAATGTTGCCGGGCTTGGCGGAACCGCCGTAGAGAACGCGGATGCCGTTGGCGAGCTCCTCGCCGAACATCTCCTTGAGGGTCTCACGGATAGCGCCGCAGACCTCCTGAGCGTCCTCGGCGGTAGCGGTCTTGCCGGTGCCGATGGCCCAGATGGGCTCGTAGGCGACGACGACCTGCTTGGGGCAGGTGATCTCAAGGCCAGCAAGGCCAGCCTTGACCTGGTTCACGACGTGCTCGACATAGGTGCCAGCCTCGCGGACCTCAAGGGACTCGCCGCAGCAGAAGACGGGAACAAGACCGGCGGCAACGAGAGCCTTAGCCTTCTTGTTCTGGTCCTCGTCGGTCTCGTGGAAGTAGTCGCGACGCTCGGAGTGACCGATGATGCAGTAGGTGCAGCCAGCGGACTTGAGCATGTCGCAAGAAGACTCACCGGTGAAGGCACCCTTGGCCTCCCAGTACACGTTCTGTGCACCGAGGGCGATGGGGGCAGCCTGAATGCGGTCATGAACCGTGGTGATGTCGATGGTCGGAGGGCAGACGAGCACCTCGACGCCAGCCGGAACCTCGGGCAGAGCCTGAGCCAGCTCGTCGGCGAGCTTGGCGGCCTCGGCGACGTCGTTGTTCATCTTCCAGTTACCAGCGATAAGAAGGGTGCGATTAGGCATCGAGAAGCGCCTCCACTCCGGGCAGGGCCTTACCCTCGACGAGCTCCATGGAAGCGCCACCACCGGTGGAGATCCAGCTCATCTTGTCGGCCAGGTTGAACTTGTTGACAGCTGCGACAGAGTCACCACCGCCGATGATCGAGGTGCAGTCAGCCTCAGCGACAGCCTCGGCGATAGCCTGGGTGCCATGAGCAAAGTTGTCAAACTCGAAGACGCCCATGGGGCCGTTCCAGAACACGGTCTTGGCGCCCTTGACAGCCTCGGCATAGAGCTCCTCGGTCTTGGGACCGATGTCCATACCCTCACGATCGTCGGGGATAGCGTCGGAAGCGACAACCTCGGGGACAGCGTCCTCGCCAAAGTGATCGGCAACACGGTTGTCGATGGGGAGCAGGATCTTGACACCCTTCTCCTCGGCCTTCTTGAGCATCTCGCCGGCGCGCTCGACCCAGTCCTCTTCCTTGAGGGACTGACCAACGGACAGGCCCTGAGCCAGGAAGAAGGTGTAGGCCATGCCGCCACCGATGATCAGGGTGTCAGCGGAGTCGATGAGGTGATCGAGAACGCCGATCTTGGAGGAAACCTTGGAACCGCCGACGATGGCGACGAAGGGGCGCTCGGGCTCGGCGAAGATGCCGGTCAGCGTGTCGACCTCCTTCTCGAGCAAGAAGCCGGCGACGGCAGGCAGGTAAGCGGCGGGGCCCACGACGGAACCCTGGGCGCGGTGAGCGGTGCCGAAGGCATCGAGAACGAAGACGTCACCATAGGAAGCGAGCTTCTTGGCGATCTCGGGATCGTTCTTCTTCTCACGCTTGTCAAAACGGACGTTCTCGAGAACGAGGACCTTACCCGGCTCGACGGCGGCGACAGCCTCAGCAGCCTTCTCGCCGTAGGTGTCGGCGACAAAGGCAACGTCGAGACCAGAGAGCTCAGCGAGCTTCTTGGCGACGGGCTCGAGGGACAGCTCGGGCTGGAAGCCGGTGCCCTCGGGACGGCCGAGGTGGCTCATGAGGATGACGCGAGCGTTGTGCTCAACGAGGTAGTTGATGGTGGGCAGGGCAGCCTTGATGCGGGTGGTGTCGCCAACGACGCCATCCTTGATAGGCACGTTAAAGTCAACGCGGACGAGAACGCGCTTTCCGTCGACATCGATGTCGCGGACGGTCTTCTTGGTAAAGGCCATGTTTGCTTCTACCTTTCGTACGTGTCTGCCTCCCATTACGGCAGACGATTTCTTATAAAAAGGGCGCGACCCTAGGGTGTAAGCCCTATAAGGCCGCGCCCTTCTTTAGACGCTCAACGAGCTATTCGCTAAAAGCTAAATTAAGCAACGAACTTCTCGAAGTACTTGATGGTGCGGACCATCTGAGAGGTGTAGGAGTTCTCGTTGTCGTACCAAGAGGTGACCTGAACGAGGGTCTGGCCGTTGCCGAGGTCAGAGCACATGGTCTGAGTGGCGTCGAAGATGGAGCCGTGGGTCTCGCCGACGATGTCGCGGGAGACGATCTGGTCCTCGTTGTAGGCGAAGGTCTCGGGGATGGTCTCGGCGTAGGCCTTCATGGCAGCGTTGACCTCGTCGACGGTGACCTTCTTGTCAACGACGGCGTAGAGGTTGGTCAGCGAGCCGGTCGGCGTCGGGACGCGCTGGGCGGCACCGATGAGCTTGCCGTTGAGCTCGGGGAGAACCAGGCCGATGGCCTTGGCAGCGCCCGTGGTGTTCGGGACGATGTTCTCGGAGCAGGCGCGGGAGCGACGGAAGTTGCCCTTGCGCTGCGGGCCGTCGAGCGGCATCTGGTCGCCGGTGAAGGCGTGGATGGTGGTCATGATGCCGGACACGATGGGAGCGAAGTCGTTCAGACCCTTGGCCATCGGGGCGAGGCAGTTGGTGGTGCAGGAAGCAGCGGAGATGATGTTGTCCTCAGCGGTCAGCGTCTCATGGTTGACGTTGTACACGATGGTGGGCAGATCGCTGCCGGCCGGAGCGGAGATGACGACCTTCTTGGCGCCAGCGTTGATGTGGGCCTGAGCCTTAGCCTTGCTGGTGTAGAAGCCGGTGCACTCGAGAACGACGTCGACGTCAAGGTCGCCCCAAGGCAGGTTGTTAGCGTCGGCCTCCTTGTAGATCTTGATCTCCTTGCCGTCAACGGTGATGGAATCCTCGCCAGCAACGACCTCGTGATCGCGAGCGTAGTTGCCCTGCGTGGAGTCGTACTTCAGCAGGTAAGCGAGCATATCGGGAGAGGTGAGGTCGTTGATAGCGACGATCTCGGAGCCCTCATGACCGAACATCTGACGGAAAGCCAGACGACCGATGCGACCGAAGCCGTTAATAGCAACCTTTACTGCCATTGTGTCTCCTTTCGTAAGGCCCCCGCGAGCTACAGCGCCCGCCGTTGAGGCCCACAAACTAACCACTCGCCTAATATACCTTTTTTTTGACTTGAATTTCACGAGAATGCTCGAAATTGAAAATCAAATTTACGTTAAAACGTTTTAAAGACTAAAATAGCAGCTAAATCCATATATAAGTCGTTACTTCAAACTACCTGTTTGCTTCAATGAGCTTTTCAAGCCGTAAAACACGATGGTAGAGGGCTGACTTCGACAAGGGAGGGTCAGCCATCTCCCCCAAATCACGCAGCGACAGATCAGGATAGCGCTCGCGCAGGTCGCAAAAGACCGCCAAGGCATCCGGAAGCGCATCGCGAAGGCCACGCTGCTCGAGCTCATCGATAAGCGCAAGCTGATGTTGGGCGGCACCGGCGCTTCTGGTCTGGTTGGCGAGCTCGGCATTCACGCGACGGTTCACATCGTTCTTAACCAACTTGACCGCGCGCGCCTCCTCAATCTCGGCAACGCTGCGCTTGGCACCAATCAGCTTTAATAGATGCTCGATTTCCTCGGCGCTCTTAATGTACACGGCATATGACCCCCGCCGTGCATTAACACGAGCATGGACCCCAATCTGCTCCAACAGATCGCAAAGTCCCTTGGCATATTGCTCGCCCTGCACAGCGATCTCCAAATGAAAATCGCCGCGTGGATCGGCCACGAAGCCGCCCGCGATGAGCGCGCCGCGGATATAGGCAAGTCTGCAGCAAGGACGCGCAACGATATGTCGGGGCACGCCGGCGACAAGTCCTCCCCTACGGTCGAGGATGCCCAGCAGAACCAAGGCCTTATCCAGGTCTGGCTGATCAGGCAAGGTGATGAGGTAGTTTCGAACCTTATGCAAGACAGATTTGCGGACGGTGAACTCCGTTTTGAGCTTAAGGATACGATGCGTCAGCGTGATCATCGTGCGCGCGACGGCTCCCGTCTCAGTCGCAACCGTCAAACGATACCGCCCAGAGCCGGCAAGCGAGAGCGTACCACTCACGCGCGTGAGGGCGGCGAGCGTCGACAAGTCGCAGTATTCACATTCGGGTTCGCAGCGCGCAAGCTCGTCGCGCACCTCAGCGGTAAACGACATGCAGGCCTATGCCTTCGTGTTGGCGCGCGACAGGTCGCGGTGGGAGATGCTCACATGATACTGAGCGCCTTCCAGGTAACGGGCCGTGGCCTCGGCAATGGCAACGCTGCGGTGCTGGCCGCCCGTGCAGCCGATGGCGATAGAAAGCTGCGGCTTGCCTTCCGCGATATAGCCCGGCATCACCGTATCGAGCAGCTGTGTCCAAGCCTTCCAAAACTCCTGCGTCTTGGGATGGTCCAGAACAAAATCGGAGACCTTTTTATCGAGACCGGTCATCGTGCGCATCTCGGGATCGTAGAACGGATTGGGCAGGAAACGAACGTCGATCATAATGTCCGCCTCGACGGGCATGCCGTGCTTAAAGCCAAACGAGAACACGTGAACGTCCATGAGTTGCTGGTCGGACAGCTCGGAAAATGCCATACGTAGCTTGTTGCGCAGCGCAGAGGTGCGCAGACGGCTCGTGTCGATAATCATATCGGCTCGGTCGCGCACGCCCTGCAGCTGAAGGCGCTCGCGCTGAATGGCATCGGCCGTAGTCTCCCCCGGCTTGGCAATGGGATGACGGCGGCGATTTTCGCTGTAGCGACGAATCAGTACCTCGTCAGAAGCCTCCAGGAACACGATGTCGCAGCTCATCTCGCGCTCTTCGAGCGCGGCGACCGCATCGAGCAGCTCGTCAAACAGTCCCTGGCTACGCAGATCGCAGGTGACGGCGAGATGCCTGCCCACGCCCGTATTGATGCCGACGAGCTCGGCAAGCTGGGCGATGAGACGCGGAGGCAGGTTATCGATGCAAAAATAGCCCATGTCCTCGAACACGTGCATGGCCTGTGTGCGGCCCGATCCGGACATTCCGGTGATGATGACGATATCGGGGATGCGCTCCGAGCGCTCCGCCGCATTCATGGCATCTCCCTTTTGCATGTGCTGCCTCCCAAAAACAAGCGCGGGACCCAGCAACCCGGATCCCGCGCGGTCAATTGCCTATATTGAGTATACCGCCCCGAGCGGATACGAGGCCTGTCTTACGCCTCAAGCGCAGCCTTGAACCAACTCGTAATACTCGTGGGGTGCGTGATGGCGGTGCCGACGACAACGGCCCAGGCGCCGGCATCGATCGCGGCGCGAGCCTCCTCGGGCGTGTGCACGCGGCCCTCGCAGATGATGGGAAGACCGGGGAATTCCTCGGTCGCCTGACGCAGGAGCGGCAGATCGGGGCCATCGGCCATGGTGCAGTCGATGGCGGCGACGCCGTGAGAAAGCGTGGTGGACACCAAGTCGAAGCCCATGTCGACAGCACGACGAATATCCTCGATGGTGGCACAGTCGGCCATCAGGAGCACACCCTCCTCGTGCAGCGGACGGAAGGTATCCTCGACGGTCTTGCCATCGGGGCGCGGACGATCGGTGGCGTCGATCGCCACGATATCGGCACCCGCAGCAACGCAGGCGCGAGCGTGGCGCAGCGTCGGCGTGATGTAAACGCCCTCGTGCCCATCCTTCCACAGGCCGATGACGGGAACCTCACAGCGACCCTTAATGGCGGCAATGTCGGCAAGGCCCTGGCAGCGAATGGCGGCGGCGCCGCCGAGCTCGCAAGCGCGAGACATTTGAGCCATGGTCTCAGGCGTACGAAGCGGCTCGCCCATATACGCCTGAACGCTCACGACGAGCTTGCCCTTCAGGGATTGAATCAAAGGATCGACGGTCATAAGGCTGCAACCTTTCTCAGAACAGCCTCCCGAGGCGTGTTGTCTCGGGAGGCTCCTACAGAAGATACGTTTACTTCAACGAGGCAAGAAGATGCTCAGCGGCACCGATGAGCGGAGCATCGCCCTCCAGAGAACCGATGAGGATCGGCGTGTCCTGAAGCGGATCGAGCGCCTGGCTGGCATAGCCCTCGTGTACCGAATCCTTCCACGTCTGTGAACGCCAATCGGGACCTTGGTGAATCACGCCACCCGAAAGCACGATGACCTCAGGGTCCAAGATGTTAGCGAGCGAGCCCAAGCTGGCACCCAGCGCAAAGCCGGCGTCATGGATGACCTCGGTCGCCTTTGCGTCGCCCGCACGGCACAGGTCGTTCACATCGCGACCGACCGAAGGACGGCTGGGGTCGACGCGACCAAAGCGCTCATCGTACATTCGACCAATGGAAGTGCCCGAAGCAACCGACTCCAGATGGCCGGAACGCCCGCAGGCGCAGGGAATGCCGGCGGCAGCCGAGCACTCGATGTGGCCCATATGGCCGGCAGCACCATGGAAGCCTTGCATCACGCGGCCGTTCTCGACATATGCGCCGCCGATGCCCGTACCGATGCCAAGACACAAGACGGAGAACTTGCCCTTGCCGACGCCCCAGTGGGCCTCGCCCAGAGCATGAGCCTGCACGTCGCCTACAACGGCAACGGGAAGACCGAGGTCCTCGCGCAGACGCGGCCCCAACTGGACGCCGGACCAGCCGGGCATGATCTCGTTGGCATACGCGATGGCGCCCGTCTTGGGATCGACGACGCCGGCAGCACCGATACCGACGCCAAGGACCTCGACATCGGGATTCGCCTCGAGAGCAGCCTTGATGGACGCCTCGATACGCTGGAAGACGGCCTCGCCGCCCTCTTGGGCCTCGGTGGGAACCTCGGCCTCAAAAACAGGATGGGGCACGCTACCGTCAGCCGGGTACTCCATAATGGCGGTCGCAATCTTGGTGCCGCCGATATCAACGGAGCAAATGTACTTGTTCTCCATGTCGCTCTCCTTAGGAGATAAAAACAACTACAGGAAATGCGCCGTCAGGCTAGCCGTCACAGCGCGGTAAAGGTTTTCCAGGTGCCCGAGATCGCCGAGAAACCGTGTGGCCATTGACCTAATGGGTCATGGCCGCACGGTTGAACGGCGAGGTCGGGTGTCTGGGAAAGCTTTAAAGGAGGCCGTTGTCCTGAAGGACCTTCTTAATCGCCTCGACATTCTCGCCGGTCATGGCCTTCACCGGGCGCGGCATGGTCGGGCTGTCGAAGATACCCATGAGGTTCATAGCGGTCTTGAAGGCGCCGACGCCACCGGCATAACCCTGGACGCCCGAGGTGACATCCCAGATGTGCGAAATCTCATTGAGGCGATCCTGCTCGGCCTTGACGGTAGCCCAGTCACCAGCCTGAGCGGCCTTCCACTGACGCACGTAGCCC
>URNI01000026.1 GCA_900549135.1 uncultured Collinsella sp. | reverse complement strand
ATACGTAGACGTCTAATCCTGCAACATCCCGCTCGGCCCATACGCTCGGCCCATAAAAAATGGGACAAACAACTCTGAGTTGTTTGTCCCACACATTCTCTTTTTTAGCCCTAGTCATCGCGCAAAGTCCCTTCGGCAGCGCACGATGCAGCCAAGTCAGCACAGGCCGGGGCGGGAGGCGGACCTTTCTCTCGGAAAACTTCTCGAAGCCCAGTTTCCGAGAGAAAGCGCCCGATCACGCCCCGGGCGACGGGATGAGTCTTACACCGTGTACTGCGGCAGGTCCTGCAGGGCAATGACGTCCATACCCATGTCGTTGGCGCTGCCGTGGCCCTGCTGGTCCTCGCGCACCGCCTCGATGGCATTCACGTACGTGTTGGCCGCAGACATCGCGGTCACGCAGGTCACACCGCGGCGCACGGCCTCGGTGCGCAGCAGGTAGCCGTCACCGCGCGAGCCCGGACCGTACGGCGTGTTGATGATCACCGCGATCTTGCCGTCGGCGATCAAATCGCCGATGTTGGGACGCTCGCCGTCGTGCGGGCCGCCGATCTTCTCCACGACCTCGCAGGTCACGTTGCCGCCGCGCAGCACGCGCGCCGTGCCCTCGGTGGAGCAGATATCAAAGCCCAAGTAGCGCAGGATGCGGGCGACCGAAAGGATGTGGCGCTTGTCGCGATCGCACACGCTAATGAACACCTTGCCGGCGCTCGGGTCGGGCAGCTTGTAGTCGATCGCCAGCTGCGTCTTGGCGTATGCCTCGGGATAGCTCTTGGCAATACCCATGACCTCGCCCGTCGACTTCATCTCGGGACCCAGGATAACGTCGGCGCCCGGGAAACGACCCCAGGGCATAACGGCTTCCTTCATGCAGAACCAATCGAGCTGACGCTCGTCGCTCGGCAGGCCCAGGCTGGCGATGGAATCGCCCGCCATGATACGCGCCGCACACTTGGCCAGCGGCACGCCGGTGGCCTTGGAGATAAACGGCACGGTGCGGCTGGCACGCGGGTTGGCCTCGATCACGTAAACGGTCTCGCCCTTGATGGCGTACTGCACGTTAACCAGGCCGCGTACGCCCAGCGCCATCGCGATGCGGCGCGTGGTCTCGCAAAGCTTTGCCTGCAGGCTCTCGCTAAAGCTGAACGGCGGGATGCAGGTCGCAGAGTCGCCGGAGTGAATGCCGGCCTCCTCGATATGCTCCAGAATGCCGCCGATGTAGACCTCTTCGCCATCGCACAGGGCGTCGACATCGGACTCGATCGCACCCTCCAGGAAGCGATCCAGATACACCGGGTAGTCGGGGCTAATGCGTGCAGCCTCGGCCATATAATCGCGCAGATGCTCGGCATCGTAGGCGATCATCATGCCGCGGCCGCCCAGCACGTAGCTCGGACGCACCAGCAGCGGGTAGCCAATATGCGCGGCGACGGCCTCGGCCTCCTCAAACGAGGTTGCCTGGCCCGCCGGCGGATACATAATGCCCAGCTTGTCGAGCAGGGCGGCAAAGCGCTCGCGGTCCTCGGCAAAGTCGATGGCATCGGGCTTGGTGCCCATGATGTTCACGCCGCTTTCCTCGAGCATGCGCGCCAGCTTAAGCGGAGTCTGGCCGCCGAGCGTCACCACGACGCCGTCGGGTCGCTCAACATCGATGACATCCATGACGTCCTCGTAGGTGAGCGGCTCAAAGTACAGACGGTCGGACGTGTCGTAGTCGGTCGAAACGGTCTCGGGATTGCAGTTGACCATGATGGTCTCAAAGCCGCGGGCCGCCAGCGCGTAGCTCGCGTGCACGCAGCAGTAATCGAACTCGATACCCTGGCCAATGCGGTTGGGACCGGCGCCCAAGATCATCGCCTTGGGCTTGTCCGCCGGCGTGGTCTCGTCGGGAGCCACGCACTTCTTGGCATCCGGGCTCGTGCGGTAGATGTTCTCGTACGTCTTGTAATGGTACTCCGTGGCGCTCGAGAACTCCGCAGCGCAGGTATCGACCGTCTTCATGCTGGGAACCACGCCAAGGCCCTTGCGATAGGCGCGCACAAAGCGCTCGTCCGAGCCGGTCAGCGCGGCGATCTCGGCATCGCTCGTGCCGTACTGCTTGAGCAGGCGCATCGCGTCGGCATCGATATCCTCCACACGCAGGCCGCGGATGCTCTCCTGGACCTGCACCATGTCGTTGATACGGTTGAGGTACCACGGATCGATACCGCAGATGGCACGGATACGCGCGACATCCCAGCCGCGGCGCAGGGCCTCGACCACAAAGAAGATGCGATGCTCGGTCGGGGTTGCCACGGCCTGAGCGAGCTCGTCGTCGCCCAGCTTGTCGGCACCCTCCTTTCCACCGGCGCAAATGCCCTGGTGTCCGTCCTCCAGCGAGCGCATGGCCTTGCCAAAGGCCTCCTCAAAGGTGCGGCCGATCGCCATAATCTCGCCCACGGCCTTCATGCGCGTGGTGAGCGTGGGGTCGGTACCCTTGAACTTCTCGAAGGCAAAGCGCGGCACCTTGACCACACAGTAGTCGATCGTGGGCTCAAAGCAGGCGGGCGTAGCCTTGGTGATGTCGTTGACGATCTCGTCGAGCGTGTAGCCCACAGCCAGGCGCGCGGCGGCCTTGGCAATGGGGAAACCCGTGGCCTTGGAAGCGAGGGCGGACGAACGGCTCACGCGCGGGTTCATCTCGATGACGATCAGGCGGCCGGTCTGGGGGTTCACGGCAAACTGCACGTTGGAGCCACCGGTCTCGACGCCGATCTTCTCCAAGATGGCGAGCGAGGCGACACGCATGCGCTGATACTCCAGGTCGGAGAGGGTCTGCGCCGGCGCCACGGTGATGGAGTCGCCGGTATGCACGCCCATGGGGTCGAGGTTCTCGATGGAGCACACGATGATGCCGTTGCCGGCGTGGTCACGCATGACCTCCATCTCATACTCTTTCCAGCCCTCGATGGACTCCTCGACCAGCACCTCGTGGGCGGGCGAGAGCTCGAGGCCCTGGCTCACGATGGAGACGAGCTCCTCGTGAGTGTGAGCGATGCCGCCGCCGGCGCCGCCGAGGGTAAAGCTCGGACGCAGCACGCAGGGATATCCCACGCGCTCGGCGATGGCCTCGGCGTCGGCCACGCTGTAGGCATAGCCCGAGCGCGCGACCTCCAGGCCGATCTCGGCCATGGCCTCGTTAAAGAGCTTGCGGTCCTCGCCGCGCTCGATGGCGGCAAGGTCACAGCCGATCATCTCGACGCCGTACTTGTCGAGCGTACCGTCTTTCGCCAGCTCGACGGCGGCGTTCAGACCGGTCTGGCCGCCCAGCGTGGGCAGCAGCGCGTCCGGGCGCTCTTTCTTGATTACGCGCTCGATAAACTCGGCGGTGATAGGCTCAACATAGGTGCGGTCGGCCAAGCCCGGGTCGGTCATGATGGTCGCCGGGTTGGAATTGACCAGGATGACCTCAAAGCCATCCTCCTTGAGCACCTTGCAGGCCTGGGCGCCGGAGTAGTCGAACTCGCAGGCCTGGCCAATAACGATGGGGCCCGAACCAATAACGAGGATACGCTTGATGTCAGTACGTTTCGGCATGTTAGTTCTCCTCGGTCTCGGTCGCGGCGGTCTCGGCAAAGTTCCAGCCAGCCAGGCGGTCCTTCGCGGTGTCGATGTCCAGGTAGTTCTCCTCGCCGTCCATGAGTCGCGTAAAGGCGGTAAAGAGATAGTGGGCATCGGTGGGGCCAGGCGAGGCCTCGGGGTGATACTGGACCGAGAAGCACGGGGCGTCGAGCAGCTGGATGCCCTCGGCGGTGCCGTCGTTGAGGTTCACATGTGTTAGGCGAATGCGGCCAAAGCGCTCGTTCATCACGACCGGCGCGATTCCGCGGCGCACCCAGACGCGCAGATCTCCATCGGCCGCATGCTCGGTCTCGCCGCCGGAAAGCTCGGGGACAAGCTTGCCCAAGCTGGGGAACAGCAGACCAAAGCCATGGTTTTGCGCGGTGATCTCCACACGGCGGCTTACCAGGTTCATAACCGGCTGGTTGCCACCGCGGTGACCGAACTTAAGCTTTTCCATCTGGGCGCCGCAGGCCAGGCTGATCATCTGGTGACCAAGACAAATACCAAAGACCGGCACCTTGCCGATCAGCTGCTGCACCTGCTCGTAGGTCTCCACCACGGCGTCGGGGTCGCCGGGGCCATTGGACAAAAAGACGCCGTCGGGATTCATGTCGAGCACCTCACTCGCGGGCGTGTCCCACGGCACGACGGTAAGATCGCAGCCGGCGCGGACCAGCCCCTCCAGAATGCCGCGCTTCACACCGCAGTCGTAGGCGACCACTTTGTGACGGGCAGGAGCGGCAGCCGAAAGCGCAAAGTCATGCGTGGCAGGCAGGTCGGCAGCCACAAACTCATGAGGCGCGGGGCAACTTACGGTCTTGACCAGGTTCTCGCCTACCAGCGTGGGCGCTGCGGCCAGACGCTCGGCAAGCTCGTCGACGTCGAAGATCTCGGTCGAGATAATGCCCATCTTGGAACCATTGTCGCGCAGATGGCGCACCAGAGCGCGGGTGTCGACGCCCTCGATAGCGACGATGCCGTGGGCGCGCAGATACTCCGGCACGCTGACGGCCGAGCGCCAGTTAGAAGGCGTGGTGCACATGTCGCGAACGATCATGCCGCGCATAGCCGGAGCGCTCGCAGGGCGCACGGCGTCGCCGGGGAAGGCCGACTGGACGTCGGTCTCGTCGATACCGTAGTTGCCGATCTGCGGATAGGTCATGGTTACGATTTGGCCGGCATAACTCGGGTCGGTCATGACCTCAAAGTAGCCCTCGAGTGAGGTGTTGAAGCAGACTTCGCCGGTCGCGGTGCCCTCGGCGCCGCATGCACGTCCATAAAAAATGGTCCCATCCTCAAGATACAGGATGCAGGGACCACAGGTGCCCTTGCTGGTTTTGGCCAGCATACGCTGGCAAAGCTCGCTGGGCGCGAAGGTGCGGGCGGCAGCGCCCGCGGTATGGTTGTTCGCCATAGTTCTCCTTCCCGGTCTCACAGGACCGGCTTAAAGGTGTGTAGTTAGGCCTCGCGGTATTGTAACCGTAAGCATGCCTCATGGCGTTAATTTCATCGAAATGTTTACGAAATGATAATTATGACTTTCTATGCATAATGATTTTTCTAGGACGAGGATTAAAAATCATCCCGCGGGGCTTGTGGCTCACGCGGGATGATGGCGTCTTACTTTTTCTTGTCCTGTTCCAGCAGTTCGGACGGTGTGCGATCGGGCTTGCCACCGCGGAAAATCTCGCGGCCATGCAGACGATGCTCCAGGTCACGTTCGGCCTTTTCCTCGTCAATCTTGGTCTGGCTAACCACCGGGTCCTCAATCAACGACGACACCGAGTTCACCTGCTTCTGAATGCGTTCGGCGATGGTGTCATCCATACTCACGATGCGCATCTTCCAGTCGATACTCGTGGCGTTGGATGAGCTCTTGGTCCACACGAACGTCAAAATGGCGCTCTGGTGGCCCCGCGCGGGGAACATGCCAAAGAAGGAATCGTGCTGAATGTTGCTATCCTCGTCGATATAGGCGTGAACGTTATACACCACGCGGTCGATCTTATCGTTGAGCAACGCGTTGGTCGCAAGCGCCGCGGCCTGAATCTGCCCGTTGGACAGCAGCTCGAGCTCGTTGGCGGACGATGTGTCCAACACCGTCACCTCGACCGTGCCCGTGCGTTCATCGGCTTCATCGACGGTGAAGTCGAGCGGGAACTGCGTAAAGCCGTTGCCCCATTCAAGTCCACCCTTGAGCGCGGTCGAAACGGTATCGACCGAAACGCTCTCGGACAGGTTGGCGGTGTTCAGACGACGCATCACGCCGTAGCCAATCTGCATGCCCACGATCAGCACCAAAATACCGATGACCACGGCCATCGCGGTCTTCGTAATGGTATGGCTCACCTGCGAGCCCGAAGGATCGTCCTCGGACAGCGGGTCGATATGTTTTGCCTGGCTCGCGCGGTCCTCGCTGCGCAGCTGCGCTAGCGCCGCTTTGTCACCGCGCTTGGCCGCAGCTTCCTTCTCACGCATGCGCTCGGTTCGCTTTTTGGCAAGCGTGGGATCCAAGACGCCGGATGCATCGATTTCGGAGAATAACTCCGTCACTTCTTCCGGAGTCAAAGGGTTCTTGTCAGCCATAAACTTCCTGTCATATCAATCAGTCGAGCTCGTGCGCACGCGCACCTTCGAACTGCATTCGATAGTAACGGGCATAGGTGCCGCCACGGGCGAGAAGCTCCTCGTGCGTGCCACGCTCCACAACGCGACCATGCTCAACGGTCGCAATCTCATCGGCATGCTTAATGGTCGAAAGACGGTGGGCGATAATAATCGTGGTGCGGCCGCGTGCCAGCTCTTCGAGTGACTCCTGCACCGCCTCCTCGCTCTCGTTATCCAAAGCACTCGTCGCCTCGTCCAAAATCAGGATCTTGGGGTTCTTGAGAAACACGCGCGCGATGGCAACGCGCTGCTTCTGTCCGCCCGAAAGACGGCTGCCGCGCTCGCCCACCACGGTGTCGTAGCCCTGCGGAAGCGATTCGATAAAGGTATCGATATTGGCGCGGCGGGCCGCCTCGGCGATCTCTTCCGCCGTAGCGCCCGGCTTGCCGTAGGCGATGTTCTCGCCAATCGTACCGTCAAACAGATAGACATCCTGCTGCACCAGGCCGATGGCGCGGCGCAGGCTCTGCTGCGTCACATCGCGCACGTCCTGACCGTCGATGCTAATGGATCCGGTAGCCACGTCATAAAAGCGCGGCAGCAGCGAACAGGTCGTGGACTTGCCACCGCCCGAAGGGCCAACCAAAGCGATGGTCTGCCCGGGCTTGATGGACAGATCCATATGGTCGATAACGGGACGCTCGTCGGCATCGCCCTCGCCCAGCTCGACATCCTCGTAGTTAAAGCACACGTCGTGATACTCCACGGCGCCGGCAGTCACCTGCAGATCCGTAGCGCCCGGCTTGTCCTGGATATCCGGCGCCGTCGAGAGCACCTCGTCCATACGCTTAAAGCCGGCGATGGCCTTCTGATACGTTTCGGCCGAATTGACGAGCGTCTCGAGCGGCGTGCAGAACAGCGAAATATAGAGTGCAAAGGTCGCCATATCGACCGCCTGCAGCTGTCCCTGGGCGACCAGCCAGCCGCCCAGCAGCACCACGATCACATAGAGCACACCCGAGAGCAGGCCATACGTCGCGGTATAGACGCCCATGGCGTGATACATGTTCTCCTTGGACAAAAGGTAGCGGTCGTTAGAGGCACGGAACTTGGCACGCTCGGTCTCCTCGTTGGCAAAGCTCTTGACCACGCGCATGCCCGCCAGCGAATCCTGCAGCTGCGCATTGATGCCGCTGATCTTTTTGCGGTTGTCGCTAAAGACCTCGCGCATACGCATGTTCTGCCAAAACATGATGACCGCAAACGCCGCCGTCACCACGGCCATGGCGAGCGCCAGCACCGGGGCGATGGTAAAGAGGATCACAAACGAGCCGATAATCTCGATACCGCAGATGATGATCCACTCGGGTACGTGATGCGCCGCCTCGCAGATATCGAACAGGTCGTTGACCACGCGGCTCATCATGTCGCCCGAGCTGTTGCGATCGAAGTACGCAAAGCTAAAGCGCTCGTACTGGTCAAACAGGTCCTCGCGCATCTTGGACTCCATGCGCGCACCCATCACGTGGCCCCAGTAGCTCACAAAGTAGCGGCAGGCGCAGCGAACGGCATACATCAGCACCAGCCCCACCGCGATCATACCGAGCGCCTGCATAATGGCAGCCTGGCCCTGGGTAAACAGCCCACCGGTCAAATTGCGCAGAATAATAGGAAACGCCAAGTCAATGGCGGCGAGCACCAGAGCGCAAACAGTATCAGCAACAAAAAGCCCCATCTGGGGCTCGTAATACGAAAGAAACCTCTTAAACATGCAGTCCTCGAAGAGAAATAAATAGCGTGATAAATCCGGTTGAGCCGGTCGGGCTGAAAACAAAGCGTCCCAACAAACATAACGCCGATGTTCTAGCAACGTCAGCGAAAACGTCCCTAAGCGAGCAAGGTGTCTTGAAAGAGGAGCGACGCGTACTTCGGTACGCGAGCGACGATTGAAAGGCAGATTGCCGCTTAGGGGCGTTTGCAGCGTCGACTCGTTACGCGGTTTGGTAAAACCGCGTAACCTAGAGCTCCGTGCCCCCAAGGCGGTGTGCGATGCTGTCGCAGGCAAGCGCGCCCACGACGGTCTTGGCGTCTTCGATCTTGCCGTCGAGTACGGCGTCGATCAGCTCATGCAGCGGCACCAGGTCCACGTTGACAAACTCGTCATCATCGGGGTTGGGCGCATCAAACTCGAGCTTGGTAGCCAAGTAGATGTGGATAATCTCATCGCAAAAACCACAGGACGTGACAATCGACGTCAAAAAGCGAATGCGACCAGCCCTAAAGCCCGTCTCCTCATGCAGCTCGCGCTTGGCGCAATCGAGCGGGTCCTCGCCTGGATCGAGCTTGCCGGCGGGAATCTCGACCGTCACGCGGTCGATGGCGGTGCGGTACTGACGCACCAGTACGATCTTGCCGCTCTCGGTCAGTGCCACAACAGCCGCCGCACCCGGATGGCGAACGATATCGCGGGCGCTGCGGCGACCGTTGGGCAGCTCAACCTCAAGACGGTGGACGTCGAGGATCTTGCCCTTCCAGGCGCACTCCTCCGAAAGAATCTTCTCGTGCAGCTCGGCATCGTGCGGGTCGTCATCGCCCAGCACCAGCGCCGGCTCGTCAGCGACCTCGCCACCAGGCTCGCCCTCGGCGTGCCCATACACGCGGCTGTCCTCTTCGACGATCTGCGCGTCCACGAGCTCTTCGTTCTTCTCGTCCATCCGTCTCATTCCTCTCGGATTTTAGGCATCCCAGGCGTCGCGGCCGCGCAGTGCGCGCAGGCCGATGTCGTGACGCAGGGTCTTGCCCTCAAAATCAATCTTCTCGCAGGCCTCGTAGGCAAGGTTGCGGGCGTTCTCAAACGTATCGCCCAGCGCGGTCACGGCAAGCACGCGGCCACCATTGGTCACGAGCTGGCCGTCCACCACGGCAGTGCCCGCGTGGTACACGGTCACGTTCTCCATGGCCTCGGCATCGGCGATACCGGTAATGACCTTGCCTTTCTCGTAGCTGCCGGGATAACCCGCACTCGTCAGGACAACGGCCACGGCCCACTCGTCGCGCCAGTCGAGTTCAATCTGATCGAGCTCGCAGTTGGCGCAGGCGAGCATGACCTCGACCAGGTCGTTCTTAAGGCGCGGCAGAACGACCTGCGTCTCGGGGTCGCCAAAGCGGGCATTGAACTCCAGCACCTTGGGGCCGGCAGGCGTGAGCATAAAGCCGCCGTACAGGCAGCCGCGGTAGTCGATACCCTCGGCAGCGAGCTCGGCCACGGTCTGCTCCATGACCTTCACCATGGTGGCGTGCTCCTCATCGGTCACGATGGGCACCGGGCTGTAGACGCCCATGCCACCGGTGTTGGGGCCCTTGTCGCCCTCGAGCGCACGCTTGTGGTCCTGCGAGGTGGCCATGGGGCGCACGGTCTTGCCGTCGGTAAAGGCCAGCAGCGAGCACTCGGGACCAACGAGCATCTCCTCGATGACCACGGTGTTGCCGGCATCGCCAAAGGTGCCGCCAAAGCACTCGCGCACGGCCTCCTCGGCCTGCTCAAGTTCGGTCGCCACGATAACGCCCTTGCCTGCGGCAAGGCCGTCGGCCTTGACGACCAGCGGGGCGCCTTGCTCGCGCACGTAGGCGAGAGCCGAAGCCTCGTCGGTAAACGATCCGTAGGCTGCCGTCGGAATGCCCGCACGCTCCATGAGCTGCTTGGAGAACAGCTTGGAGCCCTCCATCTGGGCGCCCTCGGCACCCGGGCCAAAGCAGGGAATACCCGCCGCGCGCACGGCGTCGGCCACGCCCGCCACGAGCGGAGCCTCGGGGCCAATTACCACGAGTCCGCATCCGTGGCTCTGCGCAAACGCCGCCACGGCCGCAGGATCGCAGTCGTCGAGAACAACGTTCTCGCCGCAGCTCGCGGTGCCGCCGTTACCCGGCGCGATGTAGAGCTTGCCGGCGCGCGGTGATGCTGCGAGCTTAGCTGCCAAAGCATGCTCGCGGCCGCCGCTGCCCAACAACAGGATGTCGATGGTTTGAGTGTCCGCCTTCAAGGGTGCCTCCTCTATGGATGAACGGCCCGCTCCGCGCGAGCCCTTTGCAAGCAAATATACCCCTCGGCCGCCCGTCCGGGCTGCAAAGGAGTATATCGCAATAACCAAATAGTCCCGATTACTTCCAGAATCGGTTGATAATCTGCTCGCGACCAGCGCCAACGCCAATGAACGTCACGCGGGTGTGTGCCAGATCCTCGATAAACGCCACGTAGTCCTGAGCCTCCTGCGGCAGCTCCTCAAAGCTGCGGCAGCCGGTGATATCGCACTTCCAGCCAGGAAGCTCCTCGTAGATGGGCTTGGCATGCTCAAAGCGCACCTGATGCTCGGGCACGCTCGTGTAACGCTCGCCATCGACGTCATAGGCAACGCACACCTTAATGGTGTCGAAGACCGAAAGCACGTCGAGCTTGGTCATGGCGATGTCGGTGAGGCCGTTGACGCGCGAGGCATAGTTGGCGATAGGGCCGTCAAACCAGCCGCAACGACGACGGCGACCGGTGGTCACGCCGTACTCATAGCCCTCCTCGGTCAGTGTGTGGCCAGCCTCGGACTCATAGGAAAGCTCGGTGGGCATGGGGCCCGAACCGACGCGGGTGATATAGGCCTTCATGACGCCCAGCACGCGGTTGACGTTCTTCATACCGACGCCGGAGCCGGTGATGGCGCCGCCGGCGGTGCAGTTGGAAGACGTCACGTACGGATAGGTGCCGTGGTCGATGTCGAGTAGCGTCGCCTGGGCGCCCTCAAACAGCAGGTCCTTGCCCTCATCGATCATGTTGTTGAGCAGCAGGCTCGTCTCGGTGATGTAGGGGCGCAGGCGCTCGGCCATCGGCAGGTACTCGTCGCAAATCTGGTCCACGGTGTAGGTGGGCAGGTTGTAGATGAACTCGAGCTCGGGGTTCACGCGGGCGAGAGCGGTCTCCAGCTTGTCGCGGAACAGTGTCTCGTCCAGCATGTCCTGCATGCGCAGGCCAATGCGGGCCATCTTGTCCTGATAGCACGGACCGATGCCACGTTTGGTGGTACCGATGTTCTTCTTGCCGAGTTTCTGCTCAAAGGCGCCATCCAGATCGATGTGGTACGGCATGATGATATGCGCGTTGCCGCTAATCTTGAGGTTCTTGGTGGTGATGCCGTCGGCCTCGAACATGTCGATCTCCTCAAGGACAACCTTGGGGTTGACGACGCAGCCGTTACCGATCACCGACACGTGGTCGGAATACATGATGCCGGAGGGCACCTGGTGTAGGCCGTACTTCTTGCCGTTGACGACGATGGTGTGGCCGGCGTTGTTGCCTCCCGAGTAGCGCACGACGGCATCGAAGTCGCCGGCGACCAGGTCGCAAATCTTACCTTTGCCCTCATCGCCCCACTGGGCACCGACCAAAACGGTTGACGGCATGTTTACTCCTTACATTCATGGACTGTCTACGCGCCACGCCGGCACGCAGAAGCACAAAACATTCCCAGTATACCCGTGCAACGGGCGCCTGTCCTACTCCTCGGCATGTGCCCCATCAAGCTCATAGAACTTGGTGGATGCCGGCAGGAACATCAGGTCGACGTCGCCGATCGGGCCCGAACGGTTCTTGGCCACGACGATACGCGTAACGCCCTCGTCGGGTCGATCGTCGCGCGAGGCTTCGGCCTCGTCGGCGGAGCGGTCCAAGAACATAACGATATCGGCGTCCTGCTCGATGGAGCCCGATTCACGAAGGTCGGAAAGCTGTGGGCGCTTGCCGGTACGGGATTCGACCTGACGCGAAAGCTGCGACAGCGCGATGAGCGGGATCTTGAGCTCCTTGGCCATGATCTTCAGACCACGCGACATCTCCGAAACCTCGACGGTACGGCTCTCGGAGCGGCGTCCCGGCGGAGGACTCACCAGCTGCAGGTAGTCCAGAATGATGATTGCCTTCTCCTTGTTATGGAGCATTCGGCGGCTCTTGGCGCGAATCTCGGTCACTGTGGTGCCGGGCGTATCGTCAATCAGAATATCGAGCTTGGACAAGGTCTGCGTGGCCTCGTTGATGTTGGCCCACTGTTCGGGGCTAATGCGGCCCATGCGGAAGTCACTGATCGAGATCATGGCGTAGGCGCAAATCAGACGCTGGGCAATTTCTTTGCCCGACATCTCCAGCGAGAAGAAGCCGACGGTATAACCAGCAGCGGCAGCGTTAAGTGCCAGGTTCAGAGCGAACGACGTCTTACCCACAGCAGGACGGGCGCCGATGATGATAAGCTGGCCCTCGCGGAAGCCCATGAGCATACGGTCGAGTGACGGAAAGCCCGTGGGCACGCCCGCAGCCTGGCCACCGGCCTGGCACACTTCCTCGGCCTCGTTATAGGCCTCGACCATAAACTCGGTCAGCGTCTTGTAGCTCGACTTGACCTCGCGCGCCGTAACCTTGAGCAGCTTGCTCTCGGCTAGCTCCACGACCTCTTTGGTGTCGGTGGGGGCGTTATATGCCAGCGCGTTGATCTCGTTGGTGGCGCCGATCAGCTCACGCAGCATCGAATCGCGGCGAACGATGGCGGCATGGTGCTGCCAGTTGACGAGCGACAGGGTCTGACCCATCAACTCCAAAATGTACGCTTCGCCGCCCACGGCATCGAGCTTATTGATGCTTCGCAGATAATCGATCAGCGAGATGGAGTCGATGGGAATGCGGCTGTTGTACATATCGACCATCGCGGTATAGATGGTCTTATGAATGGGCCGGTAGAAGTCATCGGGCTGCAGCTCGACCTGGGCCTCTTCGACCACCTCGGGCGATAGCAGCATAGCGGCCAGTACATTGGCCTCTGCATCTTGGTTTTGGGGAAGACCCAACTTTGAGCCGCGGTCCTCAACCGTCAGCCCGGTCTCCCTATCGTCATATGCCATGAGCATCCTCATTCATATCGCTTGCGAGCATCCATAGTATCAGCCACGGTCCCAAAACGCGCCGCGCGCCGCCAATCATCACCGAACCAAACGGATGAACGGTCCTGTATATAAGACTTCGACGCAACGTTCACCATGACACTCACTCAGCGCAAAAAACAAAAAGGCGCCCTGGTTTCCCAGAGCGCCCTTCTTAGAACAAGATTGTTGCGTTGCAGCAAATGCTACTCGGCAGCAGCCTCAGTCTCGACCTCGGCGGTCTCGGCCTCGGCGACCTCAGCGGCCTCCTCGACCTCAGCCTCGGCGGCGAGCTCCTCGGCGGTAACGCCGACGAGAACGACAACCTCGGCCTTGATCTCGCGGTACAGCGAGATGGCAACGGTGTGGGCACCGGCAACCTTGATGGGCTTACCGAGCTCGACGCGCTTGCGGTCGATGTCCATACCGAGCTGAGCCTTGATGGCGTCAGCGATCATAGCGGCGGTAACGGAGCCAAAGAGGATGCCCTCGTCGCCGACCTTGACGTCAACGGTGACCGTCTTGCCCTCGAAGGCAGCCTTGGTCTCGTTGGCGGTAGCCAGACGGACGGCCTCGCGCTTGGCGATGTTGTTGCGACGCTCGTCAAGCTGCTTGAGGTTGCCCTTGGTGGCGGCAACAGCGAGCTTCTTGGGGAACAGGAAGTTCTCAGCGTAACCCTGAGCGACCTCTACGACGTCACCCTCGCCGCCCTTGCCCTTGATCTCATCGAGAAGAATAACCTTCATGATGCGTCTCCCTTCTTAGCCGCGGTCGCGGTTGCCACGAGAGGAAACCACGGGGACGGTGTACGGCAGGAGAGCCATCTCGCGGGCGCGCTTGATGGCGTTGGCGATGTCATGCTGATGCTGCGTGCAAGCGCCAGTGACGCGACGGGGCTTGATCTTGCCACGGTCGGTCATGTACTTACGGAGAAGCTGAGTGTCCTTATAGTCGATGAACTCAGTGTTCTCCTTGCAGAACTGGCAGTACTTACGACGCGGCTGACGTGCAGAAAAATCATTAGCCATGTCAAAATACCTTTCGTTTGGCAACTTCGGCGAACCGAAGCCGCCTCTCACTCAAAAATAGGTGAACAACCCTTAGAACGGGATGTCCTCATCGTAGACGTCGACCGCGGGCGGCGTAGCCACCGGTGCGGCAGGACGTGCTGCGGGCGCGGGAGCTGCGGGGGCGTAACCGCCCTGATCGTAGCCACCCTGGCCACCACGGGAGCTCATAAACTCGATCTCATCGACGATGACCTCAAGCTTGCTCCGGCGCTGGCCGTCGCGCTCCCAAGAGCTGTAGCGCAGCTTGCCCTCGATCGCGACCTTGTTTCCCTTTGCCAGGAAACGGCTCACGGCCTCGGCGCGGGTGCCGAACATGGTGCAGTCGACAAAGTTGGGATAGTCCTCCCACTCGCCAGTCTGCGCGTTGCGGCGACGATCGTTGACGGCGACGCCAAAGGACAGAACCTGGGTTCCGCCGGCTGTGGCGCGCAGCTCGGGATCGCGGGTGAGGTTACCGGTGATGTTCACTCGATTGATGCTCATAACTCACTACTTCCTCTTGGGGCACAAGCCCAGTCCAAAACGACAGTCTTACTCCTGGTCGTCGCGACGGACGATCATGTGGCGGACCACAGCGTCGGTGATGCGCAGGACGCGATCAAGCTCGGCGATCTGGGTAGGATCTGCGTGGAAGTTGATGAGGGTGTAGTCACCATCGGTGAGGTCGTTGATCTCGTAAGCGAGCTTGCGCTTGCCCCACTCGTCAACGGAGTCGACCTTGCCAGCGCCCTCAGCGATCGTGGTATCGATACGCTTCATAACAGCGAGACGAGTCTCGGGGTCGAGCGACGGGTCAACAAAGAACAGCAGTTCATAAGCCTTCATATTGTCACCTCCTCTGGGCAAATGTGGCTTCAGGTCGTGAAGGTGCGCCTGAAGCAGGAAAAGACTTGGTAATAATATCTTTCAACCTCCTAGGCTGCAAGAATATGCAGCTACAACCTCATGACCTCCACATATGCCCATACTCGCACCACGTTTCATGCGCATTCCAACCAAATGCCGACCAAAAGCTTGACAGATCTGTGGACAAGATACGGTGCCGTGGGGACAAGCTGAGCCAAGCCGCAGGTCAACGGGCACAAGGCTGTGGTCGCAAAATGCATACCAGTGGTCCACAGCACCACCCAAAGATTTTTAAATTCATTGCCAAGTCGCTTATGAATACCCCTTTTGAACAATTTAGTTGATCAACCACGCTGGTCGGAAGCCGTTTTTTGGCACCTCAAACCCCACTGCAACGCCAAGCGCGGCCAAGCGTTTTAAAAAATGCCAACTTTTCTGTTTGCACTTTGCGATTCCTCGTGTATACTGACTTTCGCATTTAACGGAGAGTTGTCCGAGTGGCCGAAGGAGCACGATTGGAAATCGTGTAGGCGTCAAAAGCGTCTCCAGGGTTCAAATCCCTGACTCTCCGCCAGTTAATCCCAAAGCAGGCCTTCGAGCCTGCTTTGTTTTTACCCCACGCGGAGGGGTGGCAGAGTGGTTGAATGCGGCGGTCTCGAAAACCGTTTGGCCTGTATAAGGTCACGAGGGTTCGAATCCCTCCTCCTCCGCCATTTTGGTTGAGAAAGCTCCCAGCAACGGGAGCTTTTTTCTTTTGAGTCCCTTACAAACAGATACGGCGGAGGAGGAGGGATTCGAACCCGCCAGGGCGCAAAGCGCAAAGAAAACGCGCCCGTGGCGCGTTTTTAGCGCCGCGCGGTCGGCGTAAGCCGACCAGATAAATTTTGAGCAAAGCTCAAAATTTGGACATCCCTCCTATTCGACCACGCCCCCATCGCGGTCGATCCCAGCCCATATCTCAAACATGTACACCACCCTCCAAAGATGTCAAAAAATGTCGTTTTTGGAGTGTGATGTACATGTTTGCGTATGACGCGCACCGAGCATGAGTCGATTTGCTCGCATCCGGTATATTTCCCCACCTCAACGGACATAAGAGTTTGGTGTCAGCTCGAAGCGAGAGGTCCCCAATGGATACTCCTGTTCTCATTTCGCATAAAACGGCGTGGCTCGTCCATCATGCACCGCGGAACCTGGTTCAAGCCGTCGCACAACGCGACTACCAGATAGGCGTGCGGGGCCTCTCTACCCAGCAACGCATCGCGCGCATTCGGCAGGCACTTACCGACTGCGGCATTCCGTCCACCATGCTCAAGACTATCGACATCTCCGTAGTATTTGCTTTCGAGCGAATTCGCACCAACGGTGTCACTTGCCACGTTCTCGGCCAAAACCTACCCTACGATCATATTGACGAGCTTACGCCCGGCATCTTTATCACCGACGAAGCCTTCACCTTCGTGCTCGCTGCCGAGTGGATGGATAGGATCGAATACCTCGAGTATGGTTACGAAGTTTGCGGCGACTATCGCATGGGGCTCAATTCCTCCGACCCTTACACCGAGCAACCAGCCACCACCTCCAAGGACGAAATTGTCGAGCTGCTCGATCGGCACCCCGGCAAACCCGGCGCCACACGCGCCAGACTCGCGCTCAGACACGTCTACGGCCACTCGGCCTCGCCCATGGAGACCGCATCGTCCATCGCCCTCTCGCTCCCAACAAGCGAAGGCGGCGTTGGTATCCGAGGTATCGAACTCAACAAACCGCTCGAAGTCCCTCAGCGTCTCTGGCATTGCACAAAAGCCCGAACGCTCAAAATCGACGCTCTTGTTACTTATCAGCGCAGAGAACTCGGCATCGAATATAAGGGCGGTTTTCACGACGAGACCGAGCGCAAGGGCGCAGATGCGGAACGAGAGGCCGTACTCGCCCAAATGGGATATCGAATCGTTACGCTCACCTCGGCACAGTTCGCAAGTCAACTTGCCTTTCATCGCGCCATGAACAGCATTCGCGAAGCACTCGGTATGCCCCGCTGCACGGACGCCGAGTACCAGCGAAAGCAAAACGAACTGCGCAAGGCGCTTATCCGCAACTGGAAGAGCGCGCAGGGCGAAGACACGCCTTCCGAGTAGCGTCATCCCAGCACACCCCAACCAAAACATGTACATCACCCTCCAAAACCGACATTTTTTGACATCTTTGGAGGCTGATGTACACGTTTGGTGCCTACGCCCGCATCCAGTCCCGACCGTTTACCGAGCAATAGGGTCGCCAGGCCCGCCAACCATGTACTATGTACGGGCATTGTCTAAACCAGCAACCCAAAGGACCCCATCTTGCCCGTCGTCGCCACTATGACCGTTACCTCACACGCCACGGATGCCATGGTCGCCATCCCGTTTTGGCTCGAAATGTTCGCCGTCGTCGCGGCATCGATCTCGGGCGTGTTGGTCGCACGCGAGCACAAACTCGACCTGGTGGGCGCCGTCGCGCTCGCCGTGGTCTGTGGACTGGGCGGCGGTCTTTTGCGCGATATGACGCTGCAGGTGGGCAACGTCTACATCCTCAACCAACCGATGGCGCTCCCGCTCTCCATCGCCACCGCGGCCATCATCTACATCTTCCCGGCAATCGTCGACAAGCCCGAAAAGCTCATTCCCCTGCTCGATATCATCTCGGTGGGTATTTATGCGGCAACCGGCGCAGACAAGGCGCTGGTCTACGGCTTTGCGCCGGCGGTGTGCATCATGATGGGCTTTTTTACCGCGGTGGGCGGCGGCATGCTGCGAGATGGTTTTATGGGTGTGGTGCCGGGTATCTTCCAGCGCACCAACTTCTATGCCATCGCGGCCATCGCCGGATCGGCAAGCTATGTTTGCCTTGTCATGAGCGGCTTGGTCAGCAATGTCGTCGCACTGGTCGTTTGCGTCGTGGTGACCATGGGACTGCGCTGGCTCTCGCTGCGATTTGATATCAAAAGCCCCACCGAGGATGACATCGCACGCTTTTTGCACCGCAAAAAGTAGGTGGCGCGGGCTCATCCTTCGAAATGCAACCGAGAGGTTCTTTTAGAGCGCCCACGCGTTGGGTACCCTGTTAGGTGCATGTCGAGCATCTGACGAAGGATTCACTATGCCCTGTAATCAATTCCCGTCGACCCAGCGCCGTAAAGCGTGGGGCCGCATCACGATCTCATTCGCGCTCATCGCACTGGCGATCACCGCTCTTCCCACGGCATCGTTCGCCGGCACGGACACCGCAGGCAACGTACTTGCGACCGACAATGACGCCAATTCGTCCGGCGTCGAAGGTGACCTGTACTGGGCAGGTCAGGCCCTCAACTTGGACGATGCGTCCATCGGCCGCGACATAATTGCAGCAGGCGAGAGCCTCTCCATCCGCGACTGCACGGTGGGCGGCGCCGTCCGCTTGGCGGCGCGCACCATCGATATCGCCAAGACCACGGTTGATGGCAGCGTCACGGTCGTCGGTCAGCACGTTGTGCTCAATTCCGACAGCACCGCCAACTGTTTTTACGCGATAGGCGAGACGGTTGCCCTGCGCGGCTCTACCAAGTCGGCAGCGCTTGCGGGCGATACGGTGACCATCGATGGCACCGTCGAGGGCGATGTCGAGGTTTGGGCCGACAAGCTCATCCTGGGCAAGAACGCCCACATCACCGGCACCGTGAACGCGCACGTCTCCGAGGACCCCGAGCGTGCCGCGGGAGCCGAGGTCGGCGCGCTCAAGATCGACCGCACCGAGAACGAGGATACTTCCGCCGTTAACGATGTCATCGGCGGTATCGTCGCCGCGGCACTCTCGACCTGCTTTGTCGCTCTGCTTCTCGAGCTCGTCTTCCCGCGTGCGACTGCCAGCGCCGCCGGCATGCTCCACCAGCACCCCACGCCCCTGTGGGTGAGCGGTCTTCTGGGTACGATTGCTATCGTCCCCGCCGTCCTACTGCTGATTATCTCTATCGCCGGCCTGTCGCTTGCCGGAGCCCTCTTGTGCGGCGTTATCGGCATCGCGTTGGTGTCGAGTGCCTTTGCGGGGTGTGCGATCGTCCGCATGGTCGGACACAACCAGAACCGCTACGCCATGGCAGCCGTTGGTGGCGTAATCGCAGGCGCCCTCACGGGGCTTCCCCTCGTAGGCGATTTCATCAGCGGCGTGGCCTTTGTCTTTATGCTCGGCTACGTTATCCAGATCATCTGGCGCAACGCCCGCCTCAAGCCGCAGCAGTCGGCTAACACGCCGGGACTCCCCACCGCTTAGCCACCAACCACCACAAAGGGGACAGGTTACTTTGCACCAACAAACGAAGCGGGGCACCCGATCGCATCGACCGGGTGCCCCGCTTTTCTTGGAGGGTTCTCTAGTAACTTTTTCAAAACCAATGATCATCAGGTCGGTAAACCTGCTCGTCACTCGCTACGGAGGCAGTACGCCATTGAGCAGGGGGGGGACAATTATTTTTCACGGCGACTTCCTCCCCGCTTGATGGCGAGCGCGGCAAAAATAGCCGCCACTCCGATGGCAGCCAAAACCGCCACCAGCACCAACGTTCTATCTCCCGTCGAGGGCATAAAGCCTCGATTTGCTTCTTTACTTGGGGTGTTGAGCACCGACAGCTCAATCGAACCCGTCCCGGCATCGGCGGTATCAACCCGCAGAGGGCTTTCGGCCGACACGGTCACCTTGGGCTTCGCGGCCGCCACTTGTTTAACGTCCAGGCCCTCGGCCGTAACCGCCGCCGTACGTTTGTCCTCAAAGGCGGTGTAGCCCTTGGGTGCCGCGATTTCCTCGACGATATAGACGCCCGCGTCCACACCGCTCAATTCCACATGGCCATCTGCGCCCGAGGTGACGTACGCGTCGGAATCCGTCGACCACGAGCCGTCAGTCGTTAGAATACGTCCGCGGTCATCGATGATGCGCAGCTTGGCGCCCGCGAGCGGTTTATCGTCCGAGCTTGAGCGCTTGATGAGGCTGAGCCCCCAGGTATAGGCCGTGGCGTCATCGCTCGGCGTGCGGGTGAATCCGGCGTCGCCGGACTGGTCGGCGAAGGGAGAGCGCGGGTAGCGCAGGTAGACCTCGTTGGGGTTGCCCTTCGCGATGC
>URNI01000025.1 GCA_900549135.1 uncultured Collinsella sp. | reverse complement strand
AGCTGACGTCGCGCGAGCGGAATATTATCGTGCGGCATATGTTTCCGCTGGTGCCGGTGCCGCCGACGTGTCGTGAGGCATGGATTGTGTGTCTGACAGATAAATGGTGTGCTCTGCGCGAGACGGTCGCCGGCCGCCTGCCGCGCAAGGACGAGACGGACGATAGTGTGAGTAAAGCATCGAGTGAAAAGAAGAGAGGGTAGACGGTGGAAACCGCGATCGATATGGCGTTTGGCGACGCGACGCTTGCCGCCTGTCCGCTCTCGGCGCTGGTACTCTCGTTTGCCTTCTACGGTTTTTGCGGTTGGGCATGGGAATCGACGGTCTGCGCCATGCTCAACCACGGACGCTTTGCCAACAGCGGCTTTTTGCTGGGGCCGTGCTGCCCCATCTATGGCGCGGGCGGCATTGCCTGCTGGCTTTTGCTGCGCGGGATTCCGGATGTCTCGAGCCAGTTTGTCGCCGCGGCGCTCGTATGCAGCGTGATTGAGTACAGCGTAGGCGTGCTGTTGGAAAAAACAACGGGCGCTCGCTTTTGGGATTACTCGCACCTGCCGTTTAACTTGCACGGACGCATTTGCCTGTACTGGGCATGCGCGTTTGGCCTGGGTGCGCTGTGCATTTGCCGTTTAGTGGAGCCGGCATTGCTGGGGCTGCTTGGCCATCTGCCGGTGCTGATTGTGCGGCTGTCCGCCTTTATCGTCGCGGTCGCGATGATGGTCGACGCTGCATGCTCTTTGGCCAGTTGGCGCCGCCTGTCCGATCAGCTGGAGCGTGTGCGTGCCGACCTTGCCGACCGCATCAATGAGTCGCTTGCCGATGCGTCTGACTCCATGCTCGAACGTATTCCCGATTCGGCGATTGACTCGGTGGCGCAGACGCATATCCGCAGCCGTGCCGTTAACGCGTGGCTGACCGAGCTGGGCGACGCAACGCTCGATGCCCTTCGTGAGAAGGCTTCGATGCCGACGTTTATCTCGGATGGTGCTCGCGGCCTGGCGCTTGCCGCCCACCGCGTGGCCGATGCCGCGCCGAGTATGCCGCGTCCGTCGCTTGCCCGTCTCCGTGCCGGCAGGCGCGCGAACCGTCCGGTGCCGAGTGTGTCACTCAGTCGTCGCGACCTGCGCTTCTTCAATGCCTTCCCGCGCTTGCGCATCAACCGCTACGAGGGCGTCATCCGAGCAACTAATCTCCGCGACCGCGCCCACGAGCTGTTTCGGCGCTAAGAGCTGGAGTCGTAGAGGCGCCTTGCAAGTGCGTGTTTCCTAGGGAAGTCACCTTATCGCTCTGTCCAATAGTGATTCCCTTAGGGAAAACACGCTACTGCCGACGCCGACTGTGATTCCCCTAGGGAAAACACGCTAAAGAGCGCCTAGCCGTGTTTCCCCTAGGGAAATCACGTTTGAACTGAGGCTACGAGGCGTCATTGATGCCAGAGGGCCTAGAGAGGGCAAGGAAACTGCCGCCTGCACCTCGAGGACAACCGTTCACCGAGCGACGTAGTTGTGGTGCGCGCCAGGATGACGTCTTTGACCTGCGGCGTCAAGCAATACGTCAAGCTTTTGGTCAGTTAATGGCAAGAGATTGGCAAGGCGCCTTTTGGCTATGCTGCCTCTATTGGGAGGTGGCTTTCGTGAGGAATACCAGCGCACGGCAAAGGATTGAAGAACAGCTTGATGGGGCGGAGCGTTTGCAGCGTTGTCTAGTGCCCAAAACCAGGGCGGATCGAGAAGCGCTTCGTCGCGCCGTAGCGGCAGGGGTGGCCGTGCGTCCGTTTAGCGGGATGTTCATGCGCGCCTCCACGTGGGATGCGCTCAAGACGAGTCCGCGCGTTCGTTGGCGCTATGTTCAAAATACGTTTCTCGACGAGCACCCTGACGAGGCCGTCTGCTCCTTTTCTGCTGCGCTTGACCATGGACTTTGGGTTTCGAAGAAATATCTGGACACAATTCATCTTGTAGCTAGTGGGCGCTCGCATGGTAGGTGCGGTACGGGAATCCATCGGCATGAGTGCCCTCTAAATGAGATCGAGCTAAACGGCACCGTGAAACGAACGACGCTAGAACGGATGGTGCTCGATTGCTCACTTGTTGCTTCTTTTGAAGACGGTCTGGCTATAGCTGATAGCGCCCTGCGGTTCTGCAAGCTTGATATCCAAAAGTATCGCGACTATGTTGAAGCGCTGGCGCGATGTCGCTCTGGGGCCTTGTGCGCTGAGATGGTAGCGCGCTATGCCGATGGCGCTTCGGAAAGCGGCGGCGAATCCATCGTGCGCGGATTGATTATCGCGCTGGGTTACCTTCCTCCGACCATGTTGCAAGCCGAGTTTGTTGACCCGATCGATGGCGGTGCGATTCGTGCCGATATGTACTACGAGTTGCCGAATGGGCTTCGCTTAATTATTGAGGTCGATGGTTTTGGCAAATACGTTGGTGCGGACGGCCTGGGAAAAGAGATGCAAAGGCGCTTGGTTGCAGAGCGTCAACGAGAGTCGCACATTACGGCTCTGGGCATTCCGGTCATGAGGGTGCAATTTAGTCGCGTGTACGAGGACGGTTATCTCGAACACCTACTGAGGCGTTTCGGTGTGCCAAAAGTCGCTCCTCATATGTAGTGTTGGGCAGTGGAGGAGATGCTGTTAAGGGTTGTTTTGCGTGGTATGGCTTTTTGACATGGTCGTCAGCTTCGTTTTCCTTAAGGGGGCGTCACCCTGCTCCGCCCAGGTGTGATCTCCCTAGGGAAAACACGCTACTGCCGACGCCGACTGTGATTCCCCTAGGGAAAACACGCTAAAGAGCGCCTAGCCGTGTTTTCCCTAGGGGAATCACGGACGAATCTGATGCGGACTCTGCCTTGGGACTGCCTTGCCTCTGCATATAGCTGATTTGAAATGCGGGCATAGATGGCCTCCTGATTTACACGTTTCCCATTGGTTTCGCGACCGTTGCCGCGCCGTTTCCAAGATTGCGGCGCCGTTTCCATTCGACAACGCTGCGTTTAACAACGCCGTATCTGGTCTACACCAGTTGCCCCTCGGCCGCATTATGGGCGCCGACAACGTTTATGCGATCAAGGGGGAGCGAATGTACGATACGGGGTCGACAACGTTTATGCTCATCTGCACCATGCTCGTGTTTTTAATGACACCGGGTCTGGCGTTTTTCTATGGCGGCCTGTCCAGGCGCAAAAATGTCATCAACACCATGCTTATGTGCTTTGGCGCCATTGGCCTGGTTGGTGTGCTGTGGATTGTTGCCGGCTGGTCGCTGGCCTACGGCGGCGACGGTTCCAGCCCGTTTATTGGCGGCTTCGACCAGCTGCTGTGCCTGCCGGTGCTCAACCATGTGCTGCAGACGGCCGAGGGCAATGCTGCGGACGGTGCCGTCTACCCTCAGATCATCAACATCGCCTTTCAGATGGCGTTTGCCATGATCACTGCTGCTATCGTCACGGGCAGCCTGGCCGGCCGCGTTAAGTTTGGTGCCATGGCGGCCTTCCTGGGCATTTGGCTGCTTGTGGTCTATGCGCCGCTTGCCCACATGGTGTGGGGCGGCGAGGGCTCCTTTATCGGCGACATCATCGGTGCACTCGACTTTGCCGGCGGCGACGTGGTGCACATTTCGTCCGGTCTTACCGGCCTGATCCTCTGCTTAATGCTTGGCCGTCGTCGTGGCTTTGGCATGGTGAGCTACCGTCCGCATAACGTGCCGTTTGTGGCGTTGGGCGCCGGGCTGCTTTGGTTTGGCTGGTTTGGCTTTAACGGCGGCAGCGAGTTTAAGGCCGACGCCGTGGCGGCGCTTGCCATCTTCAACACCGTGACGGCCAGCGCGGCGGGCATGGTCTCGTGGCTTGCCGTCGAGCGCGTGCACACCGGTCGCCCCACGCTGGTGGGCGCCAGCACCGGTCTGGTTGCGGGCCTTGTGGTGGTCACGCCCGGCGCGGGCTTTGTCGAGCCGTGGGCAGCGCTGGTTATGGGCCTGATCGTGTCGCCCGTCTGCTACTTGGCCATCAGCCATCTTAAGACCAAGTTCGGCTACGACGATGCGCTCGACGCGTTCGGTTGCCACGGTATCGGCGGCATCTTGGGCGGCGTGCTCACGGGCCTGTTCTGTGTGCCGGAGCTCTCGTGGACCGGTAAGGGTGGTCTGTTCTACACGGGCGACGTGTCGCTGCTCATCTCGCAGATTTTGGGCATTGTGGTGACGGTTGCTATTGTGCTGGTGCTCGATTTGGTGATCGCCGCAGTGGTCAAGGCGCTGCTCCACGGCAGCCTGCGTGTGGACGAGGCGGACGAGGCGCTGGGCCTGGATGCGAGTCAGCACGGCGAGAGCGCGTATCCTTCGTTCTCTGGGCTCGATTAGCAGCACGGCTTTCCCAGGCACCCGACCTTGCCCCTCAAACCGTCGCTTGCGTACCGAAGTACGCGGCGCTCCTCTTTCGGGGCAATCTCGGGCACCTGGAAAACCCGTGCCACATGAATGAGCGGTTCATTTCTTTTATTGAAGAGAGGAATTCATTATGAAAAAGATCACGGCTATCGTGCGCCAGGAAAAGCTTGAGGTTCTCAAAGACGCGCTGTTTGCTGCTGATGTTCGCGGTATGACTATCAACCAGGTGCAGGGCTGCGGCGCACAGCATGGCTGGAAGGAATACGTGCGCGGCAACGAGTTGCTCGTCAACACGATTCCCAAGGTACAGTTCACCCTTATCTGCGCCGATGAACATGTCGATGGCATTGTCGAGATTATCTGCAACGCCGCACGCACCGGAGCCGTCGGCGATGGCAAGATCTGGGTCGAGCCGGTCGAGGAGGTTATCCGCATCCGTACCGGCGAACACGGCCCCGCTGCGGTGTAGGACAATCTTTCGCCTGACGGGCGTGCCTCTCTTGGGGCGCGCCCGTTCTCGTCTACAATATCGTGCAGACGAAGGAGAGGCATGCCCATGATCAAGATGTTTGCGAGTGACTTAGACGGAACGCTGCTGAACGCCCTGCACGAGGCGGATGGGACCATCCGCCGTGCCATTCGCGAGCTGACCGAGGCTGGCCTGCATGTGGTTCCCGCGACCGGGCGCTCGACGTTGCCAATCGGCGAGCATGGCTTTACGGGCCTGGCGCTTGACGCTTGCTGCTCCAATGGGTCCATCGTGCGCAACAGCCATGGCGAAGTGCTCAAGACCTGGACCATCGACCCGCAGGTTACCGAGGAGCTGCTCAAGGCGTTCCCGGACATTTGCTTCGACTGCTCCACGCCTGACGGCATGTTCTCGAGCGGATCGTTTGAGATGCACCAGGCGGGCTTTAAAAAGGACAGTCCTGTCAAGCGCATCGTGATGCGCGGCATGCGTGCACGTGGCGGGTATCACGAGGAGCAGTATTTCGATCAGTCGATCGGCGATATCTTGCGTCACGATGTATGCAAGATCAATTGTCGCGTGACCTCACCCGAGCTGGAGCGCGACCTTAAGGCGTATTTGGCCGAGCGCTCGGACCGCGTGGTCAACGCGCCGTTCGATCCGGTGATGTTCGAGATCACGGACGTGGCGTGCAACAAGGGCGAGAGTGTGGCTTGGCTGGCGGGCTACTACGGTATTGCCGAGGATGAGGTCGCGGTCTACGGCGACGGCGGCAACGACATCGCCATGCTCAAGCGTTTCCGTCACAGCTATGCCACCAAGAATGGCAGTGACGCGGCCAAGGCCGCCGCGAGCGCGACTATCGGCAGCTGCATGGTCCACGCCGTCCCCAAACACATGCTCGCCACCATGCGCAAGCAAAACCCCCGCACCATCATCGAATAATGTGACAAAGGGGCAGCCCCTTTGTCACAGGGGTCTGTGTTCTTGGAATACGAACATATATTCGCATATACAACTACGCTTTGATAGAATCGGTATCGTTGGCGGCAGTTCCATGTGCCGGGCAGCGCCCTCCACCTGATGGGAGGTGATGCCCATGACCGATTTGATTGATTTCGTGAGACTTCTGACCGCTTTGGTCTCGTTCTTCACGGCGCTCGTCGGCCTTTCCGAGGCACTCAAGCAGCGTTCGAAGCGCAACAGAAGGGGTCGCCGCCGCTAAGGCGTTGACCCCCTAATGCAAACAACGGCGCTGCCCAGCTTTCCAGAACTTGGGCTGCCGTCGACACTATTCTACCCACGAATGACATTTTGAACAATCAGCAATGCCGCTCCAAAAGCCAGGCACAACTGGCACAACCTAGGCGGTCGCTGAATGTGACAAAGGGACAGCCCCTTTGCCACACCCCAAATATTGCCTTTACGTGTTGATGCACACAGTGTGCAATAATACTCGCACTGTGCAATAGCGCACAGGCTGAGTAACAAGGAGGACGCTTGTCCCAGCTCGAAAAATGCGACCGCCGGTCCCTTCGCTCGCAGCGTGCCCTTCGCCAGGCACTTGCCAGCGAGCTTGCCGAAAGCGGCGACCTTTCGCGCATTAATGTCGCGTCGCTCACCGAGCGCGCTGGCCTTACGCGCCGCACGTTCTATTCGCACTACCGCGATATCCCCGACTTTATCAATCAAATCGAGGACGGCTTGCTGGCCGAGATCCGTGAGCGCATTGAGCTCATCACCGCAGCTCAGCTGCCCGATCTCTATCACAACATCGATGAGCTCGAGCCGGCACCCGGTTCGGTTGAGTTGCTGCGCTACCTTGCGGCCAACCGCGATTTAATCGGATCGCTGCTGGGCCCGGGCGGCGACCCCGCCTTTATTAAAAAGATCATCGATACCGCACGCGAGGCCGTGGTGCCGCGCGCACAGACGGGCATTTTGGGCTTGGCGCTGGGCACCTTCTTTGACTACTACGTCACCTATGTCGTGAGTGCCGAGGTCGGCATGATCCAGCGTTGGTTTGAGCGTGACCTTTCTGAATCGCCCGAGACCATGGCGCGCATTATGACGGTTATCGCCTTTGTGCGCCCCGGCGACCTGTATGGCCAACCCATCGATATCAACGTGCCGGAATATGGCATGAAGCTATTGAACCTGCAGCTCGAGGACGCGGTCGACACCACCGCAACCGTCGAGTCCAACAACTAAGAGGAGAGACAATGAGCAAACTCGTCGAGGGCATTAAGGACCGTATGGTCGCTGCCGCGCGTGAGGCTGCACCCGCCGTGGTGGATGCCGCGCAGAAGGCCGCGACCGCGGCTGCCGAGAAAGTTGCCGAGGCAGTTGCCGATGCCAAGAACGCGGCAGGGGAGACGTCCGTCGCTAGCGAGCCCGCCACCGACGCTGAGCCCCTAGCCGCCGCCCAGGCCCCCGAAGGCGCGATCTTCAACCCCGAGGCCGCCCGCGGCAACCTGCACCTGGGCATCGACGTGGGCTCCACCACCGTTAAGCTCGCTGTGCTCAACGACGACAACCAGATCGTCTACGCCAAGTACCAGCGTCACCACACCGACGTCCGCGCTTGCGCCCGCGACTTGTTCGAGGGTGCCGCGACCGTGCTGCCGACGGCCCAGATGACCTGCGCCATCACCGGCTCGGGCGGCCTGCTGCTGTCCCAGTGGCTCGACCTGGAGTTTGTTCAGGAGGTCATCGCCAGCAAGCGTGCCGTCGAGACCCTCATCCCGGCCACCGATGTTGCCATCGAGCTGGGCGGCGAGGACGCCAAAATCATCTACTTCGACAACGGCATCGAGCAGCGCATGAACGGCACCTGCGCCGGCGGCACGGGCGCCTTCATCGACCAGATGGCCACTCTGCTGCACGCCGACGCTAGCGGCCTTAACGAACTCGCGGCCAACGCCACCACCATCTATCCCATTGCCAGCCGCTGCGGCGTCTTTGCCAAGACCGACGTCCAGCCGCTGCTCAACGAGGGTGCCCGCCCCGAGGACGTGGCCGCCTCCATCTTCCAGGCTGTCGTGACCCAGACCATCTCGGGCCTGGCGTGCGGCCGTCCCATCCGCGGCAACGTCGCCTTTCTGGGCGGCCCGCTGCAGTACCTCTCCGAGCTGCGCCACCGCTTCTACCTCACGCTCAACCTGGACGAGGAACACCGCATCGTGCCCCAAAACGCTCACCTGTTTGTGGCGAGCGGCGCCGCCATGGCGCACGAGTCCAACAAGCTCAGCACGTTCCCGCAGCTCATCGAGGCCATCGATGCCCTGGGTGACACGCAGGGTGCCGAGGTCGAGCGTCTGGATCCGCTCTTTGCCACCGACGAGGATTTTGCTGAGTTCAAAACCCGCCACGACACCGAGGTCGTCCCCAAGGGCAAGCTCGACGGCTACACCGGCCGCGTGTTCATCGGCATCGACGCCGGCTCCACCACCATGAAGGCCGCGCTCGTGGGCGAGGACGGTCAGCTGCTGCACACCTGGTACGGCAACAACAACGGCGACATCCTAGGCACGGCCAAGGTCATCATGGCCGATTTCTACAACCACATCCCCGCCGGCTGCACTATCGGCCACGTGACTACCACGGGCTACGGCGAGGCACTGCTCATCGAGGCCCTCAAGGCCGACTCCGGCGAAATCGAGACCGTCGCTCACCTGCGCGGCGCCAAGGCGTTCCTACCCGGCGTCGAGTTCATTCTGGACATCGGCGGCCAGGACATGAAGTGCCTGCGCGTCAAGGACGGCGTTATCGAGCACATCATGCTCAACGAGGCCTGCTCGTCGGGTTGCGGTAGCTTTATCGAGAGCTTCGCCGTCTCTATGAACATGGACGTGCGCGCGTTCGCCAACGCCGCCATCCATGCCAAGGCCCCGGTCGACCTGGGCAGCCGCTGCACGGTCTTTATGAACTCGCGCGTTAAGCAGGCGCAAAAGGAAGGCGCCACGGTGGGCGACATCGCCGCCGGCCTGTCCTATTCCGTCATCAAGAATGCCCTGTTCAAGGTCATTAAGCTGCGCGACCCCAAGGAGATCGGCAGCCAGGTGATCGTCCAGGGCGGCACCTTTATGTCCGATGCCACGCTGCGCGCATTTGAGCAGCTCACCGGCGTGCATGCCGTGCGCCCCGACATCGCCGGCTGCATGGGCGCCTACGGTGCGGCCCTGCTCGCCCGCGATCGCGCCGGTGCCGACGGCACTTCGACCATTCTTTCTGCCGAGGACATCGCGCACCTCACCGTGACGCAAAAGCATGTCCGCTGCGGCCGTTGCTCTAACAACTGCCAGCTTACCGTCAACGACTTTGGCGGCGGCAGGCGCTTCATTACCGGCAACCGCTGCGAGAAGGGCGCCGGCCACAAAAAGCAAAAGACCGAGGCCCCCAACCTCTTCAAAAAGAAAAACGAGCTGCTCTTTAACCGCGAGGTGCTGAGCCCCGACGAGGCCCCGCGCGGCACCGTCGGCATCCCCCGTGCGCTCAACATGTACGAGAACTACCCCTTCTGGCACGCGTTCTTTACGCGCCTGGGCTTTAGCGTGCAGCTGTCCGACCAGTCGAGCAAGAAGACCTACCAGGCGGGCATCGAGTCCATGCCGTCCGAGAGCGTGTGCTATCCGGCCAAGATGAGCCACGGCCACGTGATGAACCTCATCGACCGCGACGTCGACTTTATCTGGATGCCGTGCGTGCGTTGGGAACGCAAGGAGGACCCGACGGCTGGCAACTGCTATAACTGCCCCATCGTCATGAGCTACCCCACGGCGCTGGCGCTCAATATCGACGAGATTCGCGAGCAGAACATCGAGTTCCTGTACCCGTTTGTGCCCTATCACGACAAGACCGAGCTCAAGCGCCGCTTGTACCAGGTGCTCGCCGTCGACCGCGTGGCCGATGCTGAGGCCGGTCGCGGTCGCGTGCGCGGTCCTAAAATCACGCGCTCCGAGGTCGATGCCGCCGTCAACGCTGCCTTTGAGGCCGACGCGCGTTTCCAGGAGGACATCCAGACCATGGGCGAGGAGGCTCTTAAGTGGGTCGAGGACCACGGCGGTCACGGCATTGTGCTCGCCGGCCGTCCTTACCACAACGACCCCGAGATCAACCACGCCCTGCCCGAGCTTATCTCGAGCTTTGGCTTTGCGGTCTTTACCGAGGATTCGCTCGCGCATCTGGTAAAGCCCGAGCGTCCGATTCGCGTTGTTGACCAGTGGATGTACCACAGCCGCCTGTACGCCGTCGCCCGTTTTGTGACGATGCGCAACGACCTGGACCTGATCCAGCTCAACTCTTTCGGCTGCGGCCTGGACGCTCTGACCACCGACCAGGTGCAGGAGATTCTGGAAGCCAGCGGCAAGATCTACACCGTGCTTAAGATCGACGAGGTGTCTAACCTGGGTGCCGCGCGCATCCGCATCCGCTCGCTCATGGCAGCGCTTAAGGACCAGGAGGCCGAGCGCCTGGCCGATGCCACGGCCGCGGGCGAGGCCTACGAGCAGGGCGATGCCGCGCCGGTGGCGCCCTCCACGGATGCCCCCGCGTTCGCGAGCCGCAAGTACACGTTTGAGGCGCAGCGTGAGAGCGCATCGACCGCGTGGCCCAAGGTGCCCTTTACCGAGCAGATGCGCGAGGAGGGCTATACCATCCTGTGCCCGCAGATGGCGCCGATCCACTTTGACCTGGTCAAAGAGGTGTTCCGCGGTGCTGGCTACAACTTGGAGCTGCTGCCCTCGACTGACCACGATGCCGTCGAGGCCGGCCTGCGCTATGTGAACAACGACATTTGCTACCCGTCGATCCTGGTGACGGGCCAGATTATGGAGGCCATCGAGAGCGGTCGGTACGACCTGTCCAAGACGGCCGTTGTTATCAGCCAGACCGGCGGTGGCTGCCGCGCCACCAACTACATCGCGCTCATCCGCAAGGCACTGCGCGAGAGCGGCCACCCCGAGATTCCGGTAATCTCGCTTTCGGCCGTGGCGCTCGGCGAGGACAACCCCGGCTTTAAGATTACGCCGGCGCTGCTTAAGCAGGCAGTCTACGCGGTGCTCTTTGGTGACGTGATGATGCAGATGCTCTACCGCTGCCGTCCGTACGAGGCCACGCCCGGTGCCGCCAACGCACTCTACGAGGAGTACATGGCGCGCGCCCGCAAGCTGGCGCCTAAGTTCAACAGGCACAACTACACCAAGCTGTGCCGCGAGGCCATCCGCGCGTTCGACACCATGCCGCTCGTGGGCGAGGGCGCCAAGCCGCGCGTGGGCGTGGTTGGCGAGATCCTGGTCAAGTTCCATCCCACGGCCAACAACCACGTGGTCGATGTCATTGAGCGCGAGGGCTGCGAGGCTGTGGTGCCGGGCCTGCTCGACTTCTTCCTGTACTCCATGAGTAACGCCGAGCTGCAGAAGGACGAGCTGGGAAGCTCTGCTACCACGCGCGCTGGTATGCAGGCGCTCATCAAGCTCGTGGACTGGATGCGCACGCCGGTGGAGGAGATGCTCGAAAAGTCCCGCCGCTTTGAGGCGCCCGAGCGCATCGGCACCATGGCCGACAAGGCCCGCACGGTGCTTTCGGTGTGCAACAACATGGGCGAGGGCTGGCTGCTCACGGCCGAGATGCTCGACCTGATTGACCACGGTGCGCCCAACATCATCTGCACGCAGCCCTTCGCGTGCCTGCCCAACCACGTGGTAGGTAAGGCTGTGATCAAGGAGCTGCGCCGTCAGCATCCCGAGAGCAACATCGTCGCGGTGGACTACGACCCCGGCGCGTCCGAGGTCAACCAGCTCAACCGTATTAAGCTCATGATCAGCGTGGCCAAGGAAAACATGCGCGCCGGCAAGGGCTTTAAGCTTGAGAAGGTGGCGCCGCTCGCGATGGACGAAGTCACCGGCCAGATGCGTGCCCACGATGGCTGCGTGAGCTGCGGCTCGGTCGACGAGAGTGCCGTGGCGTCGGTCGCTGAGCGCCTGGGACGCGGCATTAAGAAGTAACTGGCCTGCTTTGGGCTAGATATGGGGCAAACGGGTGGTAGCCGTACCGGCTACCACCCGTTTTTACTGGACATATGTTGCGCATATGATCTTGCTGTAGCCTTCCGTGGGCTCGTATTTCTGAAGTGCGGTGAAAAACGCGAACCTCCCGAGCACACTGCCTTTTTAGGCGCTCGTGACCTGCGGTTTTGTTGCTAAAAAAGTCCGTCTGGTCGGCGGAACTCGATTTTTCACCGCACTTCCGAAAAAGCGGTCCAGCAGCGTTAAAAGGGGCCTCCAAAATCGAGAGATAATGAACAGGTGTTGCCGTTCGCCGCAAATTACCGTCCGTTTATAGAACCCACCCCCAGCGTGCAACCCTCCTTACGGTTGAATAAATACACATCTATGGAATTACGTAAGAGAGGACCGTTCCATGAGCTACAAGACCGTTTGCGTTGCTGGCGGCGGCGTGTTGGGAAGCCAGATTGCCTTTCAGGCTGCCTACTGCGGCTTTGATGTGACGATCTGGCTGCGCAGCGAGGGCAGCATCGGCCGCACCCAGCCCAAGATCGACCACGTGCGCGAGGAGTACATCGCGGCTATCGAGGGCATGGCGGACGGCACGGGCGAGTGGTGTGCCGGTATCGCCGATAGCGGCAAGCCCTTCGACAAAGAGGTGGCACTCGCCGCCGTTGAGCGCGCCTACTCCACACTCAAGCTGGAGCTCGATCTTGCAAAGGCAGTGGCCGACGCCGATTTGGTCATCGAGTCTATGGCTGAGGACACCCAGGCAAAGATTGACTTCTACAAGAAGCTCGCCCCGGTTCTCCCGCAAAAGACCGTCGTCGTGACCAACTCCTCCACACTGCTGCCGAGTACCTTTGCCAAGTACACCGGCCGCCCCGAGAAGTACCTATCGCTGCACTTTGCCAACTCCATCTGGAAGAACAACATGACCGAGGTCATGGCCCAGAGCCAAACCGACAAGCGCTATTTTGACGAGCTCGTCGACTTTGCCAACGACATTCGCATGTTGGCGCTTCCCGTCAACAAGGAAAAGAACGGTTACCTGCTCAACTCTATGCTGGTGCCGTGGCTGCTCTCGGGCCTTGACCTGTATGTCTCGGGCGTCAGCGACCCCAAGAGTATCGACCTCGCATGGACGCGCGGCACTGGCGCTCCCAAAGGTCCGTTCCGCGTGTTCGACACGGTGGGCATCCAGACGGCCTACAACATCGTTATGCAGTATCAGAAGGTCCCGGGCCTGGTGAGCCCGCTGCTCAAAAAGATGATGATGCCCTACAACTTTAAGGCTATGGCGTCCGTCCTCAAGAAAATGCTCGACGAAGGCAAGCTGGGCGAAAGCTCGGGCGAGGGCTTCTTCAAGTACTAAAAAATGACCTCTCGGGGACGGAGGAAAACGGATCATTTTCGTCCGCCAACAGTGAGAAGATGGATCCAGAAATAGAAAGGAGTGGCAATGGGCCGGTTCGGGCTTTGAGGACAAGTTACTGCAGGCCCAGGGCGATTTTTCGCTCAATGCGGGCCAGCACAGCGTGACGTATCTGCCGAGTTCTGACATGGCAACGACTGGTCGCTACCAGGTGCTGCTGTACGACAACAACTTTGGTGCGGCTGAGAGCTATCCCAAGTTCGACTGGGGCCAGCTGGGCGCCGCGGTGGTGACCGACTACAACAAGGGCACGCATTCGTTTGGGCGCATCTTTACAGTGGACGAGACGGCGCGCACCTACGAACTTGAGGACCAGATCGCCGTGCCGTTTTCGGGCTATGTGAGCAGTGCGCAGCGCGTCGGCAATTCGAACAGCATGCTCGTGGCATCGGGCATGGCCAAGACCTTTATCGAGTACGACCGCTACGGACTGCCCATCGCCACCTACGAGATGGAAGCCGAGAAGTACATCTACCGCGTGTACAAGTACGATCTGTAGGGCCGCGCTTGGCTGTGCCTGTGCCCCGTGGCTGCGCGCGTTCGCGCCGGGTCCACTTCACGTTCCGCATCACTTCACATCGAACTCCACGCGATCGAGTTCGGGCACGTTGAGGTCGATGAGCTTGCGGGCGACGTGACGGTCGTGCGCCCCAAGCGCCTCGCTTGTCGTCACATGGGCGACAATCTCGCGCTCGACGATGCCTTCCTCATCGCCTTCGGTGGCCGAGGTCTCGACGGCGACGGTGTAATCCTTAAAGCCTGGCAGCACCGCCGCAAGCTCGCGCGTGGTTTCGGTCACGCCGTAGCCGTCCTGCACGCCGGCCTGCGCCGAGCCAATGGAACCCGCCGTCATAACGATGCAGGGGATGGCAAAGACTACCGTGCCCACAATGATGCGGCGGCGCACCTTGCGTGATAGCTCGTCGACCTCGGCATCTTCCTCGGCAGTCACAATACCGTCGCCGTTCAGGTCGCGCTTGAGCGGCACGCGCAAAAGAAGCAGAACGGCTTCGGCAGCCAGCGCGATAAAGACCACGTTGATGCCAAACTCATAAAGCGCCGAGAGAAACAATGACCCGCTTGCGATGGCGATGCCATAGCCCGCCGCGCACAGGGGCGGCATGAGTGCGGTCGCCACAGCCACCCCGGCGATGAGCGTGGCGGGTTCCTGGTCGCGCGAGTTGCCCAGGCCACCCGCAAAGCCGCCCGCGAGCGCGACGGCAAGGTCCCACACAGTCGGTGTCGAATTGTCGATGATGGCGGCCGTGGTGGTGCCAAGGGGCGAGAGCTTAAAGTACAACGTGGACGTGACCAGGCAAAAGGCCATCTGCAGAGCCAAGCTCGCGACGGCCTCAAGGGTAATCTCGCGGTCGAGCGTGGCGATGCCGTATGCCATGGCAAGGACCGAGCCCATGAGCGGGCAGATGAGCATGGCGCCTACAATGGCGATATCCGAGTCGATATCGAGGCCGATGCTCGCGATCAACATGGCAATGATCAAGATGCATAAGTGTGAGCCAGTCAGGCGCGCCCCGTTTACAAAGCGCTTGCGAATCACGTGATAGGGCGCGCGTCCCTCGCGAATGTTGAATGCCCGCTTTAGAAAGCGGCTTGCGTTCTCCATGGCCTCGCTGTGGGCGGGGCGGATGCCATGGCGCCGATGATGGCGCTCGCGCAGTCGCTTGAGCTGTTGTTTATCGAGTTCCATGTCCACCTCGTTCTGGCACGTGCCGCGTATCCCGCCCGTCGTCTTTACTCTACACCGCGTTGAGCGAGGTGTCAGACAGGGTTTGTTGACCTGGAAGTCAGGCCAATCGGTATGACTAAAAACGCCGTGAGGATCATAAGAGTCAAATAGACAAAAAAGCGCGGGGCCGGATGGTCTCCGACCCCGCGCTCTGTACGGGTACGTTGTTGTTGGGTTTATCCCAGCAGGCTCAAACCGACGGAGACAAACGCCAGGATAACGCCGACGATGGACTCACCGCCGAGCAGGCCGCTGGCGACAACCAAGCCCTGTTCCTGGAAGGCGGCGTCCTTGGCAGCCTTCTCCTCGTCCGAAAGGCCTGCCTCGGCGTCGCGGTGTGCGGCCCACTTGTCGTAGGCGAGCTTGACGCAGGAGCCCAAGAAGGCCGTGAGCGACATGTAGAACGGCAGGTACACGCCCAGACCGATCATCATGGCCGGAATGCCGAGCCAGTACATGACGATGCCGGCGATAAAACCGCCCGCAAACCACGGCACGCTCGGGATGCCCGAGACCATGGTAGCGACGACGCTTGCCTGCGCGGCCACAAAGCTCTTGTCGGGGCCAAAGGCGTCCGGACCATAGGCGGTGACGAGCGCGACCATGACGGCGGCAGCGACCAGGGCGCCCACGATGCCGCCAATGGCCTGGCCGACCCACTGTGCACGCGGGTTGGTACCCAGTACGGCTCCGGCCTTAAAGTCGTTCATGACGTCGCCCGCAAGGCCGCACGCCACGGCCACGATGCCGGCGATAAAGAACAGCTTGACCTGTGCGAGCTGCGCGAAGGCTGCCACGATGAGCATGACGATGAGGCCGAAGATCTCCATGGGGTCGATACCCGTCTGGCCGCAGCTCTGCGCACTCATGATGGTGGTGACAAAGGTGAACAGCGTGACGATGACGGCCGGGACGGGACCGAGGTCGAGCGCGATGGCAACGATCACGGCGATGGCGGCGGTGCCCAGGCCGATGATGCCGGCGTCGAGCTTAAGCGAGCCCGAGATGAGCGATTGCTCGTCGGTGTCGGTGGAGCTGTCGGCGGCGAGGCCGCGGACGATACCGGCGACCTGCGGCAGGATGTCCTTAAGGACGACGGCGACGCCAAAGCCCATCATAAGGCCCATACCGAGGGACTTGACGATACCCTGCGCGGTCACAACATCGAACAGGCCGGCAGCGGTGCCGCCGACGATGATGCCAAAATTGCCCAGCAGCGCGCCAGCAAACCAGAACGCGACGGGGGCGAAGCCCACCAAAAAGCCGATGGACAGCAACATGGGCGAGTTATAGATGGCAAAGGTCACGCCGGGGATGTTGAGCGTGCACAACATGCTGGGCACAATGCCCAGAGCGTCGCGCAGCACGCTGTAGATGCCGGCGATGGCCATGGAGCCAAAGAGCTGCTTGCCGGTCTTGCCGCCGGCCTCGGTCGCGCGCAGGGTCTGAGCTGCGGCGTTGCCGGTGGGGAACTCAAGCGCGGCGTCCACGATAAAGTGACGGTGGATGAGTGCCGTGGCCAGCAGGCCCAGGATAGTGCCGGCGAGTGCCACGATAAACATGTCGAGCCAGCTGATCTGATCGGCATAGCCCAGCATCCAGGCGCCCGGGATGGTAAACGCCAGACCGCCGGCGACCATGGCGCCTGCGGACATGATGGTGTGGGTGACGTTTGCCTCGTTGAGGCTGGCGTTGCCCATGAGCTTCAGGAAGAACAGCGAGATGACGGCAGCGAAAATGATCGGCCAGGGGAGTGCGCCCATCTTGAGGGCCGTGTAGGCCGAGCTCGCCGTGATGATCACGCAGCCAAGGACGCCGATGACGACGCCGCGCAGCGTGAGTTGCCCGCGCATCGAGGCACGGTTCGAGGGATTGCTCATATAAAACTCCTTTGCGTATATCCGCTTCCCCCGGGAGCGCCGTTACGGATACGGCGCGGGAAGTCGGGTTACCAAGGGCCGCCGCGTGAGCTCGCAAACGACCGCGCACCAGTATAGCCGCAAGGTAGTCATTTTGGGATGACTGGTTTAGGTAGGCGATATACTGCTGGGCAGACGAAAGGAGCGCCGACGATGCTTAATGGGTGCGCATATATATTGACGGTCGACGTGGGCAACACGTTCATTCGCTTTGGCCTGTTTGCAGAGGATTCGGCCGCGGCGCAGGAATGTCCGCTTGCGACGTGCGAGATCACCACGCCGTCGAGCATCACAGCAGACGAGGCACGCATGCGTCTCGTGCAGGTCATGGCCGCACTGGCGGCCGATGCGGCCATGCCGGGTGCGCTTGTGCCCGCGGCTGCTGTGCTGAGCTGCGTGGTCCCGGCGCTCGAGCGCCCGTGGAAGGCGGCGCTTTCCCGCACCTGCACGGGGCGCGTGCTCACCGTGGGGCCGGGACTTAAGACCGGCATGCCCGTGCACTACGACGATCCGGCCGAGATCGGCCCCGACCGCATCGCCGATGCCGTGGCGGCCCGTGCCGTCTACGGCTCGCCGTGCATCGTGATCGACCTGGGCACGACGACCAATATCGAGGTCATCGACGCGCACGGTACCTTTGTCGGCGGCGTTATCGCGCCAGGCCTGGCCCTCGGCGCCCGTTCGCTTTCGGCGGCAGCAGCGCGCCTGCCTCAGGTTGAGCCCTCGGCGCCGACGCATGTCATCGGCCGCAACACGCGTGAGGCCATGCGCTCGGGCGTGGTTCTGGGCGAGGTGGCCCGCATCGACGGCATGCTCGACATGGTGCTCGCCGAGATGCGCGCGACCAAGGCGGCGGGGGAGGGCAGCGTGCCCATCGTCATTACCGGCGACGATGCCGAGGCGCTTGCGGCCCTTGTCGGTCATAGCCTGACGGTCGATGACGCGTTGACGCTTCGCGGCCTGGCCGAGCTCTACCACATCAATCAAAAGCCCCGTCGCGCGTAGCGATGGGGCGGTGGGACAAAAACGTCTCCACCTTCCACCTGCTACAATGGGTCAAACTGTTGCGATTACGGAGGTGTCTGCCATGTCGGACGATCTTCATCAAACTGCGTCGGGCAAGCGCCGCGACGTTATTAGCTGGGATGAGTTCTTTATGAGCGTGGCCATTGCCGCGCAGCGCCGCAGTAAAGACCCCAACACGCAGGTGGGCGCGTGCATCGCCAACACCAACCACCGCATCCTTTCGGTGGGCTACAACGGTACGCCCTCGGCGCTCAACGACGACTTTTTCCCGTGGGGCACGAGCGACGACCCATTGCAGGATAAGCACAACTACGTGGTGCATGCCGAGGCCAACGCCGTGCTCAACTACCGCGGCTCGCTCAAAGACCTCGAGGGTTCCACGGTCTACGTCACGCTGTTCCCGTGCCACGACTGCGCCAAGATCCTGGCGCAGGTGGGTGTGGGCGAGGTCGTCTACCTGGACAATAAGTATGCCGACACCGATGACGGCCGTATCAGCCGCCGCATTCTCGACTCCTGCGGCATCAGCTACCGCCAGGTCATCGTCGATGTCCAGATTGGTACCGGGGGACAGGCTCAGCAGTAGCGCGTGCCAACGCCAGTTGGCGGCAAAACAGCTCAAAGAGCCCCGTCCCAAATTGACTACTCGTGAAAGTCGCGTCTGCGCGCATGGACGGCTCGTGAGCGGGTACATGGCTGTAGTAACATATCTTCTGTCCGCGGGCGTGCCCGCGTTATTGTGAGAAAGGAGCCCCTGTGGCTGTTAACGAAGAGCTGCTTAAGAAGGTTCTTGAGGAGATCCGCCCCAACCTGCAGGCCGACGGCGGCGATATGGAGTATGTGGGTGTCGACGACGAGGGCGTCGTCAAGCTGGAACTGCAGGGCGCCTGCGCCGGCTGCCCTATGAGTGCACTGACTCTGTCCATGGGTATCGAGCGCATCCTGAAGGAGCACGTGCCCGGCGTTACCCGCGTCGAGCAGGTCAATGCTTCCGGCGAGACCGATGACCTGTACGACGAGTACGCGCCGTTCTAAGATGCGAAAGCTGCGGACGACATGCTCCGCATAGACGTTACGCCCAGATATGCGGCTGCGAGCGCAAGGCCCGCGGCCGCATTTGTATGTAGGGAGCAGGGAGATCGATATGCTCAACGACCTCTACCATATGCTTGACCCCGTCGCGATCTCGGCGGGCCCCATCACGATCTACTGGTACGGTCTGGCCTATGTGGTCGGCGCCCTGCTTACGGCAGTCGTCATGTATCGCACGCAGCGCCGCTGGGGCTTCAACATCACGATTGATGACCTGACGAGCGTCGTGGTCGGCGCGGTCTTTGGCCTTATAATCGGCGCGCGCCTGTTCTACGTCGTCTTTTACGGCGATGGCTACTATTGGGCCCACCCGCTCGAGATCTTTGCCACCAACGAGGGTGGCATGAGCTTCCACGGTGGCCTGGTCGGCGGCATCTTGGGCGGCATCATCGTGTGCCGCATGTATAAGCTCGACGCCTGGACCATCGCCGACCTTGCCGTTATCGGTGCTCCGCTGGCGCTGTGCCTGGGACGTTGCGCCAACTTTGTGAACGGTGAGCTGTGGGGCAAGCCGACCGATCTGCCCTGGGGTGTGGTCTTTGGCGGCACCGCGGGCGATATGCCGCGCCATCCCTCCCAGCTCTACGAGGCGTTTCTTGAGGGCATCGTGCTCTTTTGCATCCTGCAGGCGCTCAGTCGCAAAAAACCACTGCTGCCCCAGGGTACGTTTATGGGCGTCTTTGTGATGGGCTACGGCATCGTTCGCTTTTTGATTGAGTTTGTGCGCGTGCCCGATGCGCAGCTGGGCTATCTGCTGGGCGGCGTCATCACCATGGGTCAGCTGCTGAGCCTGCCGCTCGTAATCGCGGGCCTGGCGCTCATCGTCTTCGCCCGTCGCCGCAACCGGCCCCAGCGCGTCTACCTGGACGCCTAACCACCAAAACCACCACAAAGGGGACAGGCACCTTTGTGGTGGTTTTGCCGATTCTGATAGGTTTCTAGAAAGGCTTTTTGGACTGTGAAGGATTCCGACCTCTCCACAACAGCTGCGCGCGACGCCGCTCGCATTGTTTGGTTTAAGCGCTATCCCGCCAAGCAGACGCTCATCGCCTTTTTGCTCGCCCTGCTGGCGACCACGGCGTTTTCCATCGATCCCGCCCCGGTGTCGAGCAATGCAGTCCTGGCGATCGATCCAAAGGCCTCGGGCATGCTTTACGTGTGCTACGAGGTGCTCCTGTCGTTTGCCGGTCACACCGACGCGGTCATGCTGCTCGCGCTGGCCTGCCTACTCACGTTGCCCTTTCGCTACGTGTTCTTTGGCCGCGGCGACGCTTGGCGCCCATCGGTGATTCTGCCGTCGCTGCTCTTTGCCATCTGCATGGTGTTCGGCCGCAGCTACGATCTTATCGATTCCGCCGAGCTTGTCCTTGGCGACAAGGCGCGCGTCATCTGTGCCTGGATCGGCGTCGCGGGCTGGATGCTCTTGGCGGTCGTCGCCTTCTACCTTGCGTTTGAGTGCCTGGATTGGCTGAGCACGCGACGCATTCCGTTTTCGGAGGCGCGCTTTGGCCGCGTATGGCGCGTGGCCCACGCCGTGCTCTCGAGG
>URNI01000024.1 GCA_900549135.1 uncultured Collinsella sp. | reverse complement strand
GTGTCCAAGAAATGGGAGGCAGTTCACCGTGAGGTGCAGGGCCGCTGTCGTTGATTTGTGACGTCGCTAGAAGTTGGCGTCGTTGAGTTGTTCACTCTCGAGGCCGTCGAGCTGTTGCTGTTCGGGCATATCTGCGACGCTCTCGAGCAGCTCGGTGGGGTCGATGTTCATGTCCCTACCGGCCTCGTTGCCGTTGACCAAGTCGTCCGAGAAGATGTCGACTTCCATTTCCTCGGCCTCTTCAATCTGAACCTCGAGCGGCACCTGGGTGCGCACGAGCTTAACGGCCGGGCGTATGCGGGCAAACAGCGGCACGTACTCGATGATGATGGCCGAGTTCTCAAGACCGTACCAGCGTGCCGGGCTTCCACAGGCGCGGCGGACGGCGTACTTGATGGCCATCACGCGGTGGTCATTGCGGTTGATGTCCGTTTCGGGGGCGAGCATCTTGCGCAGCATGCAAAAACGGAAGTCGCCCACGTTGCCGCGCGTCTCGTAGATGGAGTAGGTGTGGTGCTGCGGCGGCAGCTCACCCGAAGCCATCAGGTCGCCGACGATCTGACGCAGATAGGCGTTGACGCGCTGGTTGACCTTAAAGCCCAGGTCCAGGCGAACGCGGAAGAGGAAGTCCGTGCCAAAGGTCTCGACGGAATACTCGTGCGTATAGGGCTCGTCGGTAACGTGCACGTTGATGAACCAATATGCCTTAGCGCGCTTGGGGTGCTTGTCCAGGATGGAATAGAGCACGTCGCGGTCGAGCGTGAGCGGGTCGGGGCTGTTGGTGAGGAACACCAGATTGTCGGCGAGCACGGGGTAGGTCTCGTCGTTGCGCAGGCGGTTGAGCTGATCGATGTACTTGGAGACGGGCAGCAGGATCGTTTGCGTGCGCTCGATGGCGGTGCCGCGGCGCCACACATACATAAGGCCAAACAGCAGTGCGGCCAGGAAGATCATGACGTAGCCGCCGTCAAAGAACATGGTGAGGCACGAAGCGAAGAAGCACAGCTCAATGGCACCAAAGAGCAGGGCGAAGACGCAGGCGCCCAACTTGTGCTTGAGGATGCCGGCGATGTAGCTCGTCAAAAGCGTCGTGGTCATGAGCATGGTCACGGTAATGGCGAGGCCGTAGGCGCTCTCCATGCGCTCGGAGTTTTGGAACAGCAGCACGATGAAGATGCAGCCGACCCACATGATGTTGTTGACGAGCGGAATGTAGAGCTGGCCCTTGGTGTCGCTGGGGTAGTGGATGCGCAGATGCGGCATGAGGTTGAGACGCGTGGCCTCGGATACCAGCGAGAACGAGCCGGTGATGAGCGCCTGCGAGGCGATGATGGCCGCTACGGCCGAAAGCACGATGGCAAAGGGGCGCAGGGGCTCGGGAAGCATCATATAGAACGGGTTAACGATATCCATCGCGAGCATCTGGGGGTTGGAGTTATTGGCGAGCAGCCAAGCTCCCTGACCCAGGTAGTTAAGGATAAGCGCTGCCTTAACAAACGGCCAGGATGCATAGATGTTGGCCTTGCCAACGTGGCCCATGTCCGAGTAGAGGGCCTCGGCGCCGGTCGTCGACAGGAAGACGAAGCCGAGCACCATGATGCCCGAGTGGTTGATGGGCGAGAACAGGAACATGATGCCGCGGATGGGGTTGAGCGCGCGTAGGATGGACAGGTTGCCGAGCATGTTGAACAGGCCGGCGCCCGCCAGGAACAGGAACCATAGCGTCATAAGCGGACCGAACAGCTTACCGATCGACGAGGTACCGGCGCGCTGCATGGCAAATAGGCCACAGATAATGATGATGGTGATGATGATGACGTTGGTCTGGCCGTCGCCCAGCAGCGCGTGGCCCCACTCGATGGTACGCAGGCCCTCGATGGCTGTGGTGACCGTGACCGCGGGGGTGAGGATGCCGTCGGCGAGCAGTGCCGCGCCGCCGATCATGGCAGGTAGGATCAGCCATGGTGCCACTTTTCGCACCAGGCTAAACAGGGCGAAGATGCCGCCTTCGTTGTGGTTGTCGGCCTTCATGGCGATTACCACGTACTTGACCGTGGTCACGAGCGTCATGGTCCAGATGACGAGCGAAAGCGCGCCCAGAATCATGTCCTCGCTGACGGTACCGATGCCGCCGTTGTTGGCGACGATTGATTTCATGGTGTACATGGGGCTCGTGCCGATGTCGCCATAGACGACGCCGAGCGTTACGAGCAGCATGCCAGCGGAGAGGGGGATGGCTCCGTGCCCGCCTTGACCACGCTGGTCTTGGGGGCTTGCCTCCAGTTTGTTGTGTGCCACGTGGACTCCCTTGGACATCAGGCCTCTGCCACGAGCAGTAGACCTTTATGCCATCTTTATACATATAAGAGCAGTTTGGCACATCGGGGCGTTTTAGACAATAATCCCCATCTGGGGATTATTCATATACGCAGGTAGTATTTCAGAGCAGGGGCTATTAAGCACGTGCTGTCTGGGCGATGCCAGCCTTGGTGTTTGCGCGTTTGCCGGCGAGTTCGCAAAAAATCGCGCCGCCGATGATAAGCGCGGCGCCCATCAGGCGGACCGGTGTTATGATTTCGCCCAAAAGGACGGCCGAGAACACGACGGCCGAAAGCGGCTCAAGGTAGCCGACGACGGCGACGGTCTGCACAGGCAGTTTGGCGACGGCGCTAAAGTAGAGCAGGCAACCGATGCCGGTGTTGACAATGCCGAGCATGGCAACGGCGCGCCAATCGATGCCGGCGGCAATGCTGGGGGAGAGGAACGAGGGGACACCTTGCGTGAGGAGCGTAAGGATCAACGCGGTTACAAAGGCGGCGCTCACCTGGAGCGTGGAGTTCTCGAGACCTTCGATATGTGGCGCTCCCTTGCTGGCAATGACCATCAACGCGTAGCAGAAGGCCGAGGCGATGCCGCACACGATACCCGCGATGAGCATATTGCCGCCGAGGCCTTGGGCCGCGATGAGGAAGGCGCCGCAGGCGACGGCTATGAAGCCGGTATTTTACCGCCGGTCAGCTTCTCGCCAAAAATGAGCGGGGAGAGGGCCATGACAATGTTGGGGCCGCAGTAGTACAGCAGCGAGGATACGCCGACGCCGATCGTCTGGTAGGCGCGGAACAGAAAAATCCAGCTGGCGCCCAGCGCGGCTCCCGAAAGGAGGAGGGCTGCGGCTTCGCGGGGGCGAGATGGCGCCTGCAACTTATGGCGTTGGGTGATGGCAAGGATAGTGACAAGCGAGAGGGCGCCCAAAAACGTGCGCAGTAGCACGATATCGGAGCTCGGCAACGCGATGGCAGAGGCGATGATGCCGTTGGAGCCAAACAATAGCAATGCTGCTAAGTACGTAAACAGCCCGTTGTTCATGCGCTTCCATCCCCTCTATATCCGAGCATGTTCACTATGGGTGAACTGGCTTTAGAAGAAAAGCGAATATAATGCATAGATAACATGACAAAAGCTCATGCATAGGTGGAGGGGTGCCGTGGAAACGAATGTTCAAAAGATGCAGGTGCTGCTGGAGACCGTGCGCGCCGGAAGCTTTACGCGTGCTGCCGAACGCCTGAGCTATTCGCAATCGGGCGTGAGCCGCATGGTGGCCGATCTTGAGGCCGATTGGGGCTTTAAGGTGCTCGACCGCAGTCGCGAGGGCGTGGCTCTTTCTGCCGATGGGCGGCAGGTCATGCCGGCTGTCGAAGCGCTCTGTGAGGAATTCACTCGCTTGCAGCGACGGGTGGATGAGATGCGCGGGCTCATGCGCGGCAAAATCTGCATCGGTACGTTTTCGAGTGTGGCGACCCACGTGCTGCCGCCGGTGATCGCACGGTTTCGCGCTGATCACCCGGATGTCGATTATGAGTTGCTGATGGGTGATTACTCCGAGATTGAGCAATGGGTGGCAGAAGGCCGCTGCGACCTGGGCTTTATTCCGCGCGAGCCACGCGGCGCCGGCATGGCGTCGCGGCTGTTGGTGCAAGATGAGTTGATGGCCGTGGTGCCAGCAGACTCCTCGCTTGCCACCGCGGAGATCGTTTCCCTTGCCGATTTGGCCAACGAGCAGTTTATTCTGCTGGAACGGGGTACCGATGATGAGATTACGCCGCTGTTTCGTCGGGCGGGGCTGGCAGTGCGCTCAAAACTGTCGACTTGGGATGACTATGCGATTATGGCTATGGTCGAGGACGGCTTGGGTGTGAGCATTCTTCCCGCGCTCATCTTGCGCCGCTGTCAGTTCGATGTTGCCGTGCGTCCGCTCGAGGGGCATTCCCATCGGCAGATCAATGCGATATATCGCACGGCTGACGTTTCGCTTGCTGCCGCACGTTTCCTTGAATACCTCTAAACGCGTGCATATCATTGTCCGCTTTGGGCAAATCTCGGAGTTCGGTTCGTTTTCTTATGAAATTGAACTTTCGAATGAGGTGCCGCGTTATACTGCTGCCTAAATTGAACCCAGGTTCAATTCGTGTTCTATAAATTGAACTTTGCCAGCAAGGAGGTTCTAGTGGCCCAAGAGACGTTTAGCGATCGCCTGCGACAGACTATGTCCAATCGCGACGTTCGCCAGTCGGACGTAATCCGCGCATCGGAGATGCTCGGTAAAAAACTCGGCAAGAGTCAGATGAGCCAATATGTGAGCGGCAAGACGATCCCGCGGCGCGATGTGGCTGAGCTGCTCGCCCGTATTTTGGAGGTCGATGTTACCTGGCTGCTCGCCGGCGACGCCGATCAAGGCGAGGCATCATCACCCCGCAACGATTCCAAGCCCGAACCCCATCCCTCAGCTCAAATTGCAAGGAGCACCACCATGCGTACTTTTTCTAAATCCACCAAACTCGACAACGTCCTGTATGACGTGCGCGGTCCCGTCGTCGACGAGGCCGCCCGTATGGAGGACGAGGGCGAGCGCATCCTCAAGCTCAATATCGGCAACCCGGCGCCCTTCGGTTTCCGCACGCCCGATGAGGTCATTAAGGACATGCGCCAGCAACTGCCCGACTGCGAAGGCTATTCCAACTCGCGTGGCCTGTTCTCCGCGCGCAAGGCAATCATGCAGTATTCGCAGATCAAGGGCCTGCCCAACGTTCAGATGGAGCATATCTACACGGGCAACGGCGTGTCCGAGCTCATTCAGCTTTCGATGAACGCGCTGCTCGACAACGGCGACGAGATTCTGATCCCCAGCCCCGACTATCCGCTCTGGACGGCGTGCGCAACCCTTGCCGGCGGTCATCCCGTACATTATCTGTGTGATGAGCAGGCGGATTGGTATCCCGACTTGGAGGATATGGAGTCCAAGATTACGAGTGCGACCAAAGCCCTCGTCATCATCAACCCCAACAACCCCACGGGTTCTGTCTATCCGCGCGAGGTGCTCGAGGGCATCGTCGAGATTGCACGCAGGCATCAGCTGATGATCTTTGCCGATGAGATCTACGACCGCCTGTGCATGGACGGCTACGAGCACGTCTCGATTGCCTCGCTCGCCCCCGACCTGCCCTGCGTTACCTTTAGCGGTCTGTCCAAGTCGCACATGATTGCGGGCTATCGTATTGGCTGGATGGTGCTTTCGGGCAACCAGCGCTGCATGAGCGACTTCATCATGGGCATCAACATGCTCTCCAACATGCGCCTGTGCTCCAACGTGCCGGCTCAGTCGATCGTTCAGACGGCACTCGGTGGCCATCAGTCGGTCAACGACTACATCCGTCCCGGCGGCCGTGTCTACGAGCAGCGCAACTTTGTGTATGAGGCGCTCAACAAGATTGACGGCATCTCGGTGGTTAAGCCGCGTGCGGCGTTCTACATCTTCCCCAAGATGGATGTTAAAAAGTTCAACATCACCGATGACGAGCAATTCGCCCTTGACCTGCTGCACGAGAAGAAGATCCTGATTACGCGCGGCGGCGGCTTCAACTGGGCTGAGCCCGACCACTTCCGCATCGTGTACCTGCCGCGCATGGAAGTACTCAAAGAGTCCCTCGAAGACCTCGCCGACTTCTTTGACCATTACCGCCAGTCGTAGGGGATAGAAACTCCGCACTATGAAAAGCTCCCTGCAGTTGTTTTGCTGCAGGGAGCTTTCTTGAATCGGCGGAACTAAATAACAATCCCGTTGCAGTGGTCGATTTCGTGCTGGATGACCTCGGCGGTGTAGCCCGAGAAGTTTTTGATGCGGTGGACGAAGTTCTCGTCCAAATACTCCACCTTAATGCGGCGATAGCGGGTACAGGGACGCTCGCCGATCAGCGAGAGACATCCTTCGCTCGTCTGATAGGCATTGACCTGCTCAAGAATTTGAGGGTTGTACATCAGGAGCGCCCTGTTGCCGTCCTTTACGCAGATGATGCGCTTGCGCACACCGATCATGTTGGCGGCGAGCCCCACGCACTCGTGCTCATGCTCGTGGAGTGTATCCAGGAGATCCTGCCCGGTCACGGCATCGTCGGGTCCCGCGTCTTCGGAAGGCAGGCGCAAAAAGAACTCGGATTTCATGATGGGCTTAATCATGGCGGGCTCCTCATGTCTTATGCTTTCGTGGACTTTTAATAATAGCGCGGAAGGAAAGCTGCGCGTCCGCGTTACAATCTTTCAACGTTGGACCATGTTGCCAGATTCGTCGTGTACGGCGTCTGGCGTAAGTCTAGGGCTCATTTTTCGCCCTGGACTGTTCCTCTGGGGCGATGCGACTGTCGTTCCAAGAGGAAGGAAATGCATGGGGAGCAAATCTCAGCAACAAGTTCAAGCAACGCCATCGGCCACTGCGGCGATTCTCGTCGTTATGTATATTGCAGCCTTTGTTGCCGCGTTTAACGAGAACATCATTAACGTGGCGTTGCACGACATTATGGCAGCCTTTTCGGTGAGTGCCACCACGGCGCAGTGGCTCGTCTCGGGCTACATGATCGTGACGTCGATCTTTACGGCCATCATGGCCTTCCTGTCCGGCCGTTTCTCGACGCGCAAGCTGCTGTTTTTCGCATGCGGATGCATGGTCGCCGGCGAAGTTCTGTGTCTGGTCGCTCCGTCGTTTAGCGTTTTGCTGCCAAGTCGTATTTTGCAGGCTGCGGGATCGGGCGTCTTGTTCCCGCTCATGATGAACGTTGTGCTGTCTTGCGCTCCGCCCGAGAAGCTCGGTCTGTATCTGAGCTTGGGCGGTGCCTGCATTACGCTGGGGCCGGCGTTTGGACCCGTGATCAGCGGTCTTATGTGCACGTTGTTTGGCTGGAGGGCGGTGTTCATAGTGCCGCTGGTGGGCGGCATTGTGGTCGCTGCGGCGGGCGTAAAGCATGTTCAGAATGTCGGGGAGCGCTCGAACACCACGCTCGATATTCTGTCGGTTGTTTTACTCGCCGCCGGCATTACGGCATTTGTGTATTCCGTAGGCGAGTTCTCGACCAATCTGATTGCCGGCATCGTGACGTTCTTCGCCGCTGTTGTGCTGCTCGGCCTGTTTGCGGCCCGTCAGCTCAAGCTCGAGCATCCGGTGCTTAACGTGCGTCCCATGGCGAGCGTTCGTTTTTGGCCTGCGTGTCTGCTTGTGGTGGTGTCGATGATGACGACATTCTCGATGAGCGTTTTGTTGCCGCTCTATTTTGAGGGCGCATACGGCATGACCGCACTTATTGCGGGCTTGCTCATTTTGCCGGCGATTGCCTGCAACGCAGTGACCTCGATTGTGGGCGGACGAGTGATGGACGCCCGTGGCGCATGGCCGCTGCTACCGATTGGCTTTGCTCTGATTGCCGTGGGGCAGACTGCCATATCGATGACGGCGGCAAGCATGAACATCGGCGTCGTTGTGGCGCTGACCGTTGTGGTGTATGCCGGAGTCGGTTTGGTGCTAAGCCCCTCGCAGACGGCCGGCTTGGAGACGCTACCTGCCGCTGAGCATCCTCACGGAACGGCATTGCTCAACACGTGGAACATGATTGCCGCATCGTTTGGCCCGTCGCTGTTTATCGGTCTGCTCTCGAGTTCTGCTGCGACCGCCGGCGCCGCTGGCGCTGCGACCGACGTTGCCCAGGCGATTGGATTTGTAACTGCCGTGCGTGTGGCGGCTGTAATTGCCGTGGTCGGGTTCGCGGTGTCGCTGGTGTACGCTCGTCGTGAGTCGCACATGTCGCATTAATGTGTGCACATAGATTCTGCAGCTAGATTGGATGGCGACACCATAAACTAATGGACGTTTTGCCGAGAGGCATGAATGTTTAAAGCGCAAAGAGTGCGCGACGGGCCCCGCGAATGGGGCGATGATGCCCGAGAGGGCCAAGAAGGAGTCTCATGTCCGAGAACGAAGAGATCATGAACGAGACCGAGAACGAGACCATGGCTGCCGAGGTCGAGGCAGTCGAGACCGTGGAGACCGAAGCTGCCGAGGTTGAGGCTGCTGACGAGGTTTCCGCCGAGGAGGAGGCCGAGGTTGTCGAGGCCGCCGTTGATTACGATGACGAAGAGCTGATGGACAAGATGCAGAAGGCCGCCCGCCTGCTGCGTAGCCGTCGCTTTGCTATTTCCAAGGAGGAGGAGGCCAAGGCCGAGCGCATGGCGAACATCGAGCGCGCCATCAAGCTTCTTGACCTCAAGCCCAAGATGGAGCAGAAGGAAATGTCCGACCTGCTGGGCATGCGCCTCCGTGAGCTCGATGGCCTGATGGCCGAGGCCGAGGCTGCCGATCTGGTCGGCCGCATCGACGACGCCGAGGGCGATATGCGCAAGATTGTTGTCTTCGCTGCCGAGGATGCCGCTGAGGGCCTGGTCGAGCTTGCCAACAAGAAGGAGAAGCTCCTGCCCGAGCTTTCTTACGAGGAGGCCACCGAGCTGATGGCCGCTCTCGATAAGGTTATCGCTCCGCTCGTCGCCATGGGCCTGGACGAGGACCGCGGTCCTCGCGGCGGCCGTGACGACCGTGGTGGCCGTGGCGGCGACCGTGGCGGTCGCGGCGGCTTTGGCGGCAACCGTGGTGGCTATGGCGATCGCGGTGGCAACCGTAGCGGCTTTGGCGGCAACCGTGGTAACGACCGTGGCGGTCGCGGTGGCGACCGTGGCGGCCGCAACGGCGGCGGCTTCCGCGGCAACCGCTTCTAGTTGGGTTACGCGGTTTTACCAAACCGCGTAACTAGTTGACGCTGCGTGCCCACCAGAGCGACAACTTGTCATTCAAAGAGGACGGCATGACCAGAAGGTCTATGCCGTCCTCTTTTCATGCCAATTTGTTCGCTCTGGTGGGCGCTCGCTGTCGGTGCCAAAACATCGACATTGCCATGATCCAGACCTGCTAAAAGATAGTCGTTGGGGACGTTCTTGTTTGACTGGTCATTTAAGAACGTCCCCAACGACTACGTAGCATGAGAGTGGATAATCTCCCGGTATGAGCCCATATTCATGCTCAAGGTGGGAGATTATCCACTCTCGTTTCGTTTGTTGATTTCGATGCCTACATTTGTAGGAACAGTTCGTGGAGGCGGGTGTCTTCGTCGAGTTCGGGGTGGAAGGTTACGCCGAGCTGGTTGCCCTGGCGCGCGGCGACGATACGGCCGTCGACTTTCGCTAAGGCCTTTGCGTCGCCGTGGACCTCGACGATGCGGGGCGCGCGGATAAACGTCAGTGGCACTTCACCGTCGATGCCGGCTAGCTGCCCCTTGGTTCGAAAGCTGCCGAGCTGCCTGCCGTAGGCATTGCGCTCGACAAGTACATCCATGGTTGCCAAACGCGGCGTGCCCTTATCGTCATGGGCGGCAAGGTCGTGAGCCAGCAGAATTAGGCCGGCACAGGTGCCCAGGACGGGCATGCCTTCAGAGATGCGGGCACGAAGCTCCTCGAGCATGCCCAACTCATCAAGCAGCTTCCCTTGAACGGTAGACTCGCCGCCGGGAAGTACCAGACGGTCAAAGTCCTGCTTCAAATCAGCCGCCTGCCTCAGCTCAATACAGTGTACGCCCAGCTCGGATAGTCTTGTCTCGTGCTCGACAAAAGCGCCTTGGACCGCCAGCACGGCGACCGTTTGGTCTGCATAATCGCTCATGTGCGATCCTTTCTGCTGGACTAGCGCCCGCGCTCCTCCATGATGATTTCAATCTCGTCGGCGTTGATGCCCACCATGGCCTCGCCCAGGTCCTCCGAAAGCTCGGCGATGAGCTTGGCATCGGTGAAGTTTGCCACGGCCTTGACGATGGCGGCTGCGCGCTTGGCGGGGTCGCCGCTCTTAAAGATGCCCGAGCCGACAAAGACGCCTTCGGCGCCCAGCTGCATCATCAGCGCGGCGTCGGCGGGGGTCGCTACGCCGCCGGCGGCAAAGTTCACAACGGGAAGCTTGCCCGTGGCATGGACCTCGCGCACCAGCTCGACCGGAACCTGCAGTTGCTTGGCTGCCTCAAAGAGCTCGTCGTTGCGCAGGGCAACAACGTCACGGATCTGCTTTTGGATCTTGCGCATGTGACGCACGGCCTGAACGACGTCGCCCGTACCCGGCTCACCCTTGGTGCGAATCATCGTGGCGCCTTCGGCAACACGGCGCAGCGCCTCGCCCAGATCACGGGCGCCGCAGACAAACGGCACGTCAAACTGGGTCTTGTCGATGTGATAGACGTCATCGGCAGGGGAGAGAACCTCGGACTCGTCGATGTAGTCGATCTCGATGGCCTGCAGGACCTGCGCCTCGACGATGTGACCGATGCGGCACTTGGCCATGACGGGGGTGGAGACGGCCTCCTGGATGCCCTTGATCATCTTGGGGTCGCTCATGCGCGAGACGCCGCCTGCGGCACGGATGTCGGCCGGGATGCGCTCGAGTGCCATGACGGCGCAGGCGCCTGCCTCTTCGGCGATGCGTGCCTGCTCGGGCGTGGTGACGTCCATGATGACGCCGCCCTTGAGCATCTGCGCGAGCTCGCGATTGAGTTTGACGCGGTCGGCCTTGCTGTTCTGTTCTGCCATGGTTGCTCCCTTGGTTGGCATGTGCATTGCTTGACGGAACATCCTATCGGGGAGCTGGGTATGACAAAATACTCAGTTTTCGAGATAATTACAAGGTCAGACTAATACCAGATTGAATGACTTAATAAGGTCAGGTGATAGGCTCATGCTTGACTACAATTTGGAAAAACGCGGCGAAGCATCGCTCTATGAGTATGTTTACCAGCAAATTCGAGATGATATCGTAGCTGGACGCATTGTGGCGGGGGAGCATTTGCCGTCTAAGCGCGCCTTTGCCAGTCATCTGGGAATCAGTGTTATTACCATCGAGAATGCATATAGCCAGTTACTCGCTGAGGGCTATATTTGCTCAATACCACGTCGTGGCTACTACGCTTGCGAGCTTCCGGATGCACCGGTTTTGGCTTCGGCTGCGGAGGGCATCGACCGAGATGCCGTCTCTGTGGGCCCCAGCGTGCATGATGTCAACGGACAGGTCGAGCGATTCGATGCGCTTTCTCCTTCTGCTTTGGAGGCGGCGCGGCTTTGGCAAAGCGCGCTACGGGCGACGCTGGCATCCGAAGACGAGCGCGAAATCTTTTCGCCCGCACCGGCGCAGGGCACTGCTCGGCTGCGACGCGCAATTGCTCACCATCTGCACGGGACAAGGGGTATGAATGTCGACCCCAACAACATCGTTATCGGTGCGGGCGCCCAGCTGCTCGATACCATGTTGGTTCAGTTGCTTGGCGCGGACAAGGTGTATGCGGTTGAGGATCCGGGCTATTTGCGTCTGACGCGTATCTATCAGGCTATGGGCTGCAAAGTTCGACATATCCCGTTGGATGATGAGGGCGTGGACTTGAGCACTCTGCAGAAAAGCGGGACCGATGTCCTTCACCTGATGCCGTCCCATCAGTATCCGACCGGCCTTGTGACGAGCATTGCGCGTCGCTATGCGCTTCTGAGCTGGGCCGCCGAGCGACCAGGTCGGTATCTCATCGAAGATGACTTTGATTGTGAGTTTCGCCTTGCCGGGAAGCCGATTCCCGCGCTCGCGTCGATTGATGCCGCCCAGTCGGTTATCTACACCAACACGTTTTCGAAGAGCCTGTCATCGGCGTTGCGTCTAGCGTACATGGTGCTGCCCGATGAGCTAATGGAGCGGTTTAGGCGCAACCTTGGTTTCTACGCCTCGTCGGTGAGCTCTGTTGACCAGGTCGCTTTGGCGCGTTTGCTGGAATCTGGTGATTACGAGCGACATGTGAACCGCGTGCGCGTTCGTGCTCGCGAGGCGCGTGATGGCCTGATGGCGCTTGTGCGGAAGGTATTTCCGGCAGGAGAGGTCTCGATCGAGCATGCAGACGCGGGCCTTTACTGTATCGTGGTTGCGGAGCGTGGAACGGGCAGAGGCACTTTTGCACGGGCCCTCACGCGCTCGAGTATCCCGTTTATCGATATCAGTGACTGTTATTGGTGTGCCGATGGCGCATCTGTCCCTGAAAACTCAAGTCAAATTCTTGTTCAGTATGATGATCTGAGTCCAAAAGTGCTTAATACCTTGGAATTGCAGCTAATGGGGGCGCTCTGCAATCTAAGTGAGTAGACTTTTGGCACTTTGGCGACCAGGCCGTTTTGAAACAAGCTATCTACCTGCGACTTTATAAAGCAATATGGATGGTCTGCGCGGCAAGTTCGAAAAAGTCTACTCACTTGCCGCACAAAGTTTCCGCATGAGAAAAAATGGGGTTTTCAACAGGGCTTCGTCCAGCTCACGGCAAGCTTTTGGCCAGTTGGGGAGGGCTGTTGAAAACTTGGCAGTCCGTTCGGCGCCATTTTTGCTGCGTTCGCGCCAATGCGTGACTGATTGGGTTGAAATTCGTGTTTTCCTGTGCCTATGAAGGATCTACTTTGTGACATATCGGCTTTTAGGTACTGGCGTTTGCCTCCTCAAGTCCGCGCTTTGTGTCCGCCGCTTCCACGACCGGAAGAAGACCGGCAGCGATATGATCTCGCCCGCAACCCGACGGCTGCGGTCGCGCTCGGTTTTCCGTTGTATACATTGGTTCGGACGAGAAACAAACGGACTTGTCCTGCCAGCATTAGGCAGCGGCTGTTTCTTGGTGAGCTCCCCAGGGAATCCGTGCTGGAAACGGAGCATGGGTTTTTGGTTACGTCTCCTCTACTGACGACATTCATCATGTCGCGGCATCTGACGGATCTCCAGCTTCTTTTTGTGTTGGCAGAGATGTGCGGCTTGTTTGCGGTGTGTGCCCTGCCAGCGGCACTTGAGGCGGAGCTTTCGCGTGCAATTGATTCGGGCGCGATTTCGACAACGTTCGGTTGGGTGCGCTGCCCGTCCGAGGACGGCACCGCCTCAAATTTATGGCGTCGAGACGCTTTGGTTTTGGGCGGAGACCTTGACCGTTTTTGTTCAGATGTTTGCGGGATGCGTTACGGCAATAGATTTATGGCGGTATCGCAACTCGTTCCATTGGGTGCCGCGTCGCCTTTTGAGGTCGAGGCGTATTTGTTGCTTGGACTGCCGCGAGCCCTGGGAGGCGAAGGGTTTTGCGGCATAGAGCTCAATGTCGAAGTGATACTAAGCACAAGTGCTCGAGCGATTGTGGGAAAGTCCCGTGTATATATCGACCTACTTCTTTCTTCGCCGGACGGTAGGCGACAGGTGGCCATTGAATGTCAGGGAAAGGCCTCGCACGGACGCGCAGGGGATGGCTTGCGTGACGCTGACCGCATGACGGCCCTTCAGGCCATGGGCTACGATGTGCTTCTCCTTACACACAGACAGATATCGGATGAGGATAGATTCCGCGCGATCGTTAAGGCCGTATGCAGGATGCTCGATGCTGAATATCGTGATAAAAGCTCGGATGAGCAAAGGGCTGAGGCATTACTCCGGTCTGAACTATTCATTGACTGGACAAAATTGGGAGTAATCGACGGAAAGATGCCCGCTAGACACAAAATGGCTCGATCGTGGACGGCTGCGGTTCTAAGTGAGTAGACTTTTGGCACTTTGGCGACCAAGCCGTTTTGCAACAAGTCATTTACCTGCGGCTTTATAAAGCAATATGGATGGCGTGCTCGGCAAGTTCCAAAAAGTCTACTCACTTAGTTTTTGACGAGAAGCCGATGCCGAAGGCGGTCCTATTTCAGGGCGTTAACAAGTTCGTGAGGCACGAAAAAGGCCCGAACCAATACGGTCCGGGCCTCATCGAGCTTGAGGTTATGTCTCAGGCGGTTGGCTTAGCCAAAGTAGCGCTTGAGCAGGCCGGCGAAAGCCTTGCCGTGGCGGGCCTCGTCGCGAGCCATCTCGTGCACGGTGTCGTGGATGGCATCGAGGCCGGCGGCCTTGGCACGCTTGGCAAGATCGGTCTTGCCGGCGGTGGCGCCGTTCTCGGCCTCAACGCGCATCTCGAGGTTCTTCTTGGTGGAGTCGGTCACGACCTCGCCCAGGAGCTCGGCGAACTTGGCGGCATGCTCGGCCTCCTCGTGGGCAGCCTTCTCCCAGTACAGGCCGATCTCGGGATAGCCCTCGCGATGAGCGACGCGAGCCATGGCCAGGTACATACCGACCTCGGAGCACTCGCCCTCAAAGTTGGCGCGCAGGTCGGCAACGATGTCCTCAGAGACACCCTCCATCTTGGCGACGCCCACGACGTGCTCGGCGGCCCACTCGAGCTGGCCCTCCTCCTGCTTCAGGAAACGAGAACCGGGAACGCCGCACTGGGGGCACTTAAAATCCTCGGGCAGCTGGTCGCCGTCGAACTCTTCCACATAACCGCAAACGGGGCAAACAAACTTCATGATTCGATCCTTTCGATCGATGGCGATTGTGCGCTCGTCCGGTCCCGTAAGGGCCCTCTCCGGACGTGCGTCTTGACGAGTTCTATTATCCATAAATGCAACCAAATGTGAAGCCTATTAGGAATGATTTTTAATAAAACAATTTCGAGATATGAAGATGTTGATTGATTAACGATTGGGAGGCCGTCTGCGATCTTTGCTGAGTACAATCGGGCGAGCAAATGTTGACCTATCAACAAATGAAGGAGTTTCCTTTATGCATCTAGCCCGTCGTGCCTGGTGCCGAACATATCAGACGGTTTTTCGCATTGCATTGCCGATCCTGCCCTATACCGAGCCGCGCATTTTAGAGCATGACGAGGATGTGCCCGCGGTGCTTCAAAAGCGCTCGATCCAGAAGGTCCTTATCGTGACGGATCCCGGCATTGCCCGTCTGGGGCTCACGGCACCGCTCGAGACGGCGCTCGCATCCAGGGGGATTGGCGTTACGGTCTATGCCGAAACGCGTGCAAACCCCACGGTTTCAAACGTGGAAGAAGCGGCGTCCCTGTATCGAGAGAGCGCCTGCCAGGCCATTATCGGCTTTGGCGGTGGCTCGGCCATGGACTGTGCCAAGGGCGTGGGCGCACGCATTGCGCAGCCAAACAAGCCCATCAACAAGATGCGTGGCCTGCTGCGGATTCATCGTCGCCTGCCGCTGCTCATCGCCGTTCCCACTACCGCCGGTACGGGAAGCGAAGTCACGCTTGCGGCGGTAATTACCGATGACGGGACGCACTACAAATACCCCATTAACGACTTTGTGCTCATCCCGCGTTTTGCAGTCCACGACCCCGAGTTTACGTGCGGCTTGCCCGCTTCCATTACGGGGCAGACGGGCATGGACGCCCTGACGCATGCCGTTGAGGCCTTTATCGGGCGAAGCACCACGCCCTATACGCGCAAGATGGCGCGACAGGCGGTGCAGCTCATCCACGACAATTTGCTCGAGGCCTATGAGCATGGTGACGACATGCGCGCTCGTCGCAATATGCTTTCGGCGGCGTATAAGGCGGGCGTTGCGTTTACCCGCTCCTATGTCGGATATGTGCATGCCATCGCGCACAGTCTGGGCGGCCGATACGGAATTCCGCACGGTTTGGCCAACGCGATCATCCTGCCGCACATGCTTCGCGCTTATGGTGACGCCGCCGCCCCCAAGCTTGCCGATCTTGCTCGCATGGCGGGCATTGCGCCGGCTACCGCGCAGGATAGTCTTGCGGCCGAGGCCTTTATCGATTGGGTCGACCGCATGAACGAGATCCTGGGAATCCCCAAATATGTCTTGGGCATTCGCCGCTCCGACATTCCCGAGATGGCGGCGCATGCCGATGCCGAGGCCAATCCCCTGTACCCCGTTCCGCTCCTAATGGACCGCTTGGAGCTCGAGCGTATGTACGAGGTCGTCGCGGGTGGTATGTTTGAGGACGAGAACTAGGAGGGTGCCATGAACACCGAGGAAATTGCGCGCATCGTCGGCGATCAGCGCACTTACTTTAAAACGCACGCTACGTTTGATGTTGATGCCCTACGTCGCGCGCTCGTGAGTTTACGCGATGCGGTACGGGCGCACGAGGCCGATATTGCCCATGCGCTCAAGACCGATTTGGGAAAGTCTCATGACGAGGCGTATATGTGCGAGATCGGCACGTCGCTTTCCGAGATTCGTCATCAGATCGCTCATGTGGCTCGATGGAGTCGTCCGCGCCTGCGTCCGTGCGACCTTGCCAATGCCGTGAGTGTGTGCAAGACGCAAGCCGTGCCCTATGGCGTCACGCTCATCATGGCGCCCTGGAATTATCCGTTTTTGCTGACGCTCGAGCCGCTCGCCGGCGCCCTTGCCGCTGGCAATACTGTGGTCATCAAGCCGAGCGCCTATGCTCCGGCATCGAGCGCGGTGCTCAAGCAAATCTGTGAAGAGGCATTTGATCCGCGTCTGGTGACGGTTGTCGAGGGCGGGCGCGCCGAGAACGAAGCGTTGCTCGATGAGTGCTGGGACAAGATCTTCTTTACCGGTAGCGTTCCGGTCGGCAAGCTCGTCATGGAGCGCGCAAGTAAAAACCTTACGCCCGTGACGCTTGAGCTGGGCGGAAAGAGTCCCTGCATCGTGGATGCGACGGCAAACTTGAAGGTCGCGGCACGGCGTATCGCCTTTGGTAAATGGCTCAACGTGGGGCAGACTTGCGTGGCGCCCGACTACCTGCTGGTCGATACGCGCGTGCATGACGAGCTGCTGGGCCTCATCAAGGAGGAAGTCCGCCGTATGTTTGGCGAGCATCCGCTCGACAACGAGGACTACGGGCATATCGTCAACGCCAAGCATTTTGCGCGCGTGCGTGGGCTGATCGATCCCGATAAGGTTGTGCTTGGAGGTACCGCGCGCGAGACTTCGCTCAAGATCGAGCCGACGATTTTGGACGGCGTGACCCCCGATGACGCCGTGATGCAGGAGGAGATTTTCGGCCCTATCTTGCCGGTGCTGACGTTTGAGAGCCTAGACGAGGCCGAGACGTTTATTACGGATCGTCCGACGCCGCTGGCCCTGTATATCTTTAGCCAGGACCGCGAGGTCCAGCAGCGCTTTGTGCGCTATGTGCCCTTTGGCGGCGGCTGTGTCAACGACACGATCATGCACTTGGCTACGAGCCATATGGGCTTTGGCGGCATGGGCGCGAGCGGCATGGGGCAGTACCATGGCCGCGAAAGCTTCGATACGTTTAGCCACAAGAAGAGCATCGTGAACAAGGCAACCTGGCTGGACGTGCCATTCCGCTACGCTCCTTACGCAAGCTGGAAGCACAAATTCGTGCGCATGTTTGTGCATTAGAAAAGGGCGCAGGTAATACGAACAAGTGTTCCTATTACCTGCATTTTGCGTTAGACTACTGTTATGGAGCACGGATGGGCCAACTCCCTTTAGAAGGGATTTGGTATGAACGTAAGCGATGTTATTTCGTTATTAGCGTTGTTGATCGCGGCTATCGAACTCGGCCTATTTATCGGCCGAATGAAATAGCCGCCCCCGCGTAAGCGAAGACGGCCACTTCTCACGATGAAAACGTGTATCGGAGTTGGCAAGACCCGCGGCAACGGGTGCCATCCGTGTTCCTATCTTATCTGCAAGCGTTCTGTCGCGCAAGCGTTGAGGCAAACGATTGAAGGACGCAGACAGGATGTATTTGTGTCCGCACGGGCTCGTAAACTTCTCAGTAAGGTTAAGCGCCGGTTTATCCGGCCGTTAGGGGAGTTGCCATGTACGAGCCTTCACGTGTTCTTCTGTCGTTTCACATCGCAGGATTTCAATATGCCGACGGCGCTTTGGTCCTAGGAGATCTAAAAGTGGGCGATAAGTTGACGCTGTGTGCCGAGCGCGATAATCCCCATGACCCCGAGGCGGTTGCGATCTATTACGGCAACACCAAGCTTGGGTATGTTCCGGGAAACGAGGTCGGCCCGCTGTCCTTGATGATGTATTACGGCCATGAGGACGTATTTGAGGTTCGCGTGCAACAGGTTGCTCCCGAGCGCAGCCCGTGGCATCAGGTGCGCGTTGGGCTCTATGTGGTGGATGCTCGCTAGTCGGCAATGGAGGCGGCCATGTTTGATGACGACGACCTGTTCGATCTGACAGATGATCCGTTTGAGTGGGATATGCTACTCGATGACGATGAGTTGGAGCAGGATCGTAAGAAGCGGCAGGGCAAGAACGCCCAGGGTGACGCTTCGAAAAAGCAAGACAAACGCCGTCGAGGTCTGTTCGGCGGGCTCTTTGGCTAACCGACGCGCCAGAGCGTCTGTATACTAGGCACGTGTTAGACGCGTTGCGAAATGAGGACACAGACGATGATGTGGTTTACCGCCGACCTGCACCTGGGCGATACGAATATCTTGCACGACATGGATCGGCCGTTTGATTCGGTCGAGGAGATGAACCGCAAGGTCATCGATGCCATCAATGAGTGCGTGGCTGCGGACGACCGCCTCTATATTCTGGGTGACTTTACCTATCGTTTGCCCCTGGCGGAGGCGGTGCGCCTGCGCGAGCGTATCGAATGCCAGAACGTGACGCTCATCCGCGGTAACCATGACGGCGACTGGGAAGATCCCGACACCCCGCAGATTTGGGAAGACGTGCGCGATTACCTGGAGATTGCTCCCGGCTATGCCAAGGGCCATCGTCTGGTTATGAGCCACTACCCCATGCTCAGCTGGAACGGCAAGGCACGTGGCGCCATTATGCTGCATGGGCATATCCACAGCAGGGGTGACCGCGCCAACGCACGCAACCGCGATCGCGAGCGCCCTATCTTTCGCTACGATGTCGGCCTCGACGCCAATGACTACAAGCCCGTAAGCCGAGACCAGACCTTGAGCTTCTTTGGACTGTAGCTGCAAGTGCAGGTAGAATAAACGCGCCGTGTGGATGGTCTACACGGTGCGTTTTAGTAGGAGCGATGATTCCATGAGGGCTATCCAGCGCATTAACCACAACGCTGCCATCTGCGAAGACGGAGCGGGGCGCCAGCTCATCGCGTTGGGTCGCGGCATCGGCTTTGGCGACATGCCGCACGAGGTCGACCTGGACGTCGTCACGCGCACCTTTTACGGCATCGATTCAAAGTATCTGGCGTTCATCGACGAGGTCGACCCCGAGGTGCTTGAGTTTTCTGCTCAGCTGGCAGATATTGCGACCGGACAGCTTTCGTACGAATTGAGTCCTAATCTGCCCATTACGCTGGCAGATCATATCCAGTTTGCCATTAAGCGCGCCCGTGAACATATGGTGGTGTCGTTGCCGCTCAAGCGCGATCTGGAGCAGCTGCATCCTATTGAGTATCGATTGGGCGAGCTAGCCGTTCGCGGCATTAAGAAAATTTTTGCCGTTCGCATGCCCCAGAGTGAGGCCGCGGGTATCGCCATGTCGATTATCAATGCGGCGATTAAGCCGAGCGAGCGGCGTGTACTTGCCGAGCAGCACGAGGAACATCTTCTCGATATGACGGTTGCGATTATTCAGGAAGAGTTGGGCGTGACGGTCGATCGCTCGTCGTTTGCTTTTACTCGCTTTGCCACCCATGTGCGCTATCTGCTCGATCGCGTGGCAAAGAAAGAGCCGATTGACACCGAGAACTCAGGTCTTTACGACGTGCTCGTGGAGCAATATCCTGCGGCATCGCGCTGCGCTCATCGTATTGACGCTCTGATTCAAGAGGCCTTTGGCGAGCCATTGGCCCAAGAAGAGCTCGTCTATCTGATCATGCACGTGAATCGCGTGGCTCCTGCAAGCTTGAATAAATAGGTTCTCTGGCGTTTTATTTCCGTCATAGTGACCGTTCGCGGGTCGTTTCCTACCGTTTGTCGGCAATCTGAGCCACAGTAAACGTATCTGCCGCATATACTCGCCGTGTGTTGGGTGTTACTCACGGTGCAGCTCCGAGAGGCACTACCGATTCTGCCGAGGCCATTATTGGGTCTCCGTCGGTTGTGCGTGGGGCTTTTTTCATGTCGATCCACCCGGGAATCACATGCAATGAAATCTCTTGCCAACGGGCGTCGCGCGCTGCGCAGGCGCGAGCGGAATCGTGCGTCTTGATGCTGTGAAGGCCCACAGACCTTTAGTTGGAAGAGAAGGGATTCGACATGGCTGTCGATAACAAGAAGATTGCCGAGGATGTGCTTGCTGCCGTCGGCGGCGCCTCCAATGTGACGAACGTGACGCACTGCATGACCCGCTTGCGTCTGAACCTCAAGGATCAGTCCATCCCCAATGACGATGAAGTTAAGAAGATCAAGGATGTACTGGGCGCACAGTGGTCTGGCGGCCAGTATCAGGTCATCATTGGCCAGAACGTACCGAAGGTCTACGACGCCGCCATTGCGCTGGGAGTTAAAGGCGAAGGCTCCATTGACGAGAACCTCGATGGCGGCACCAAGGAGCCGCTGACGCTCAAGACTGCGGGCAACAAGATCCTCAACTATCTCTCCAAGACCATGGTCATGACGATCCCCATCATCATGGGCGCTGCCATGTTCCGTACCATCGCCTTGGTTTGCGGTGACGGCATGTTCGGTATTTGGTCTGCCGACTCCGACATCTACAACTTCTTCTACAACTGGATTTATAACGCTGGCTATTATTTCCTTCCCGTTTATTTGGGTTGGGCTGCTGCGAAGCAGCTTGGCTGCAGCCAGCCACTCGGCATGATGCTCGGCGGTGTGCTCATTGCTCCTGAGTTCATGACGTTGGTCAACGCTGCGGCGGATTCGGGCGTAACGACCACCATGGTCTACGGCGTACTGCCGGCCCAGCTGAACAACTATTCCTCCACCGTGCTCCCCATGGTTCTGTCCATGCCGGTGC
>URNI01000023.1 GCA_900549135.1 uncultured Collinsella sp. | reverse complement strand
GAAAACTGACGTTTGATTTCTTCCTTGTCATAGTCACTGATGGTGTTACCGTCAGCAACCTTGCCCATGCGCTTGGTGACTCCGGTTACCAGGGCAAGCGCTTCTGCAACCGTCGTCTTGCCGGCCCCGCCGTGACCAAGTAAAACGACGTTTCGGATCTGTTTTGTACCATAAACGTTCATATAATTCCCTCCTGTACATCAAATTTAGTCTATGAAGATATTCTACTAAAAAAGTTTGAAAATTTCAAGTAGAATATACGATTTGCACAAATTATTTTTCTGTATTTTTTCGTATCGTCTGATACGTCCATGTTTTCGGTAATGCTTTTTGGCATTTATACTATCGCAGTTTAAAGCAATAAAGCATTGACAACATTTTCAGATTAGCATAGAATAGCAGATAGCATTGAAAGTAACCTATGACAGGAGAATTCTGATATGAAAGACACCACATTTGGTTTTATCGGTCTGGGGCTGATCGGCGGTTCCATTGCCAAAGGCATTAAGCGCGCCTGCCCGGATGCCCGGATCATGGCATATATGCGCACCCGCGCAAAACTGGAGCAGGCACAGGCGGACGGCACGCAAGACAGTTCTACCGCTGCCAATTCGTCCTCGAACACCCAAAACCAATCGCAGGGCACCGATTCCTCTACGGCAAACAGTGGCACGCCGTCCGACACGACCGACTCAAGCCAAACAACTGACGGTTCACAGCCGAACACAGGAGGCCAGACGAGCGACACCACGTCGGGAACGGGTGCAGCAGACAGTAGCAACACCAACAGCTCGAGCGGAACCGCGTCCGGCACGACATCTGACAGTTCAAGCCAAGACACGACATCGGGCAACTAGGCGCTGCATCCCCAGATAGGCAACCTGTACAACGGGCGCGAATCGACAGCGGTTCGCGCCCGTTTGCCTTGGGCGCCGCCATGGCAAACGCTATGCGATGGTAAGATGCTTTACGTGTGTAAAGAGGAGATTTGCCATGAGCAAGATAATAGTTAGGCCCACGCTTTCGCTGGGCAACCACATCTATCTGTATCGCCTGCTGCGCGATGCGATTGGATGCGGCAAGCAAACGTTTATGACGCAGGTCGAAGAGGCGCTCGCCGCTGGCGACATGACCGCTTATGACCTGGGCTTCGAGTCCACGCGCGAGTTGCTCGAGGAACTCGACGACTGCATTAAACTGACTGTCTTTAAGGGCGGCCGCCTGTACGCCACCGTCATCGCCAACGAGGCATGGGACGCAGCGCTTGCCAAGGGCGAGGACAAGCCCAAGGCCACCAAGGGCGCCAAGCAGTCCTACAAAAAGAAGAAGCGAGGCGAGAAGGAACTCAAGGCGGTGCGCCCCAAGCACGTTAAGCGCGCCGAGCCCAAGCCCGAAGCCATGGTTGAAGCCGCGCCGGAACCCGAGCCCGAGACAGAGATCGAAGTCGCTATTGAGGTAACGGCAGAAGCCGAAACCGAAATCGCCGCCACGACCGATCCCAAAGTCATATCCGAGCAGGAAGCCGCTGCGGAGTTCAACGAAGCGCCCGAGTCGACAACCGAAGAAGCTGCTGACCAACCCGAGACGCCTGCGTTCCAAAACAGCGATGTCTTTGGCAACGAGGCCGAGGACGATCAGTCCGACGAGCCCGCCGATCAAGGCGCTACCGAGTCGGCGCCGGGGCCCGAGACGCCGCAGCCCGCCATCTCGCTCACGGTCGTCTATGACCCCGAGAACGCAAACGCCGGCATCACCACCATGGCATCCACGCCCATCGAGGCAAAGTCGAGCGTCGAGAACGAGAACGCTCCGCAAGTTGAGCTCGACACCGCGACCGCAGACGCACCCACTATCGTCGAGACTGCAGATTCCGCGGCGATGCCGAAAGTGGGCATCGAATCAGTGCTCGGCACCGAACCCGTGCCCGTCGTCGAGGTGACGCCCGTCAATGAGCAGGCCTTCGCACCGGCGATGGTACCGGCCCCCGCACCCGTAGCGCCCGCCATCCCCGAGGACTTCCCCATCGATTTCGCAACCGAGGTCTTCTGCCCCGGCCCATTGCTACACCAGCTGTCGACCTATCTCCCCTACGGCGCCGACACGCTCGGCATCGTCGGCGAGTACTACTGGATCGCCCGCGAGCGCGGTACCATCGAGGCCGCGCGAAACCGCGCAAGCTTCCCCCTGCGCTACACGCAGGCCGGCGAGCGCCGCGAGGTTGCCGTGCGCATCCGCCGCAATACCACCGGTGGCCTCGGATCCACCTGGGCCATCGATAAAGTCGAGCCTTCTACCAAGTAACAAAAAGGGACGATAACCCCAAGGTTATCGTCCCTTTCTCGTTAGGTCACCTGAGCTCGACTAATCGCGCGTCAGCTTGCGGTGAATACGATGCGGCTGGGCTGCGTCCTCGCCAAGGCGCTCGATGCGGTTGGCCTGATAGGCCTCGAAGTTGCCCTCGAACCAATACCAGTTGCCCGGATTCTCGTCGGTGCCCTCCCACGCCAGAATGTGCGTGGCGACGCGGTCAAGGAACATACGGTCGTGGCTAATGACCACCGAGCAGCCCGGGAACTCGAGCAGCGCCGCTTCGAGCGAGGACAGCGTCTCGACGTCGAGGTCGTTCGTGGGCTCGTCGAGGAGCAGCAGGTTGCCGCCCTGCTTGAGCGTAAGCGCCAAGTTCAGACGGTTGCGCTCGCCACCGGAGAGTACGCCAGCGCGCTTCTGCTGGTCCTGGCCCTTAAAGCCAAAGCTCGCCACATAAGCGCGGCTCGGAACCTCGGTCTCGCCGACCATCATGTGGTCCAGGCCGTCCGAGACGACCTCCCATAGGTTCTTATCGGGGTCGATGCCGGAACGGTTCTGGTCGACGTAAGAAATCTTGACGGTCTCGCCCACCTCGAGCTCACCCGAGGTCAGCGGCTCCAGACCCACAATCGTCTTGAACAGCGTGGTCTTACCGACACCGTTGGGACCGATGACGCCCACGATGCCGTTGCGCGGCAGGGTGAACGAAAGGTCGTCGATGAGTACACGGCCATCGAACTCCTTGTGCAGGTGATGGGCCTCGAGCACCTTGTTGCCCAAACGCGGGCCCACAGGGATGCGGATGTCGGTCCAGTCGAGCTTCTGGCTGACGCGCGCCTCGGCCTCCATCTCCTCGTAGCGAGCCAGACGGGCCTTGTTCTTTGCCTGGCGAGCCTTGGGCGAGCTGCGTACCCACTCGAGCTCGGCCTCCATGCGCTTGGCGAGCTTGGCGTCACGGTTGCCCTGAGCCTCGATACGCGCGGCCTTGGTCTCCAGATACGTTGAGTAGTTGCCCTTGTAGGGATAAAGGTGGCCACGGTCGACCTCGCAGATCCACTCGGCAACGTTATCCAGGAAGTAGCGGTCGTGCGTAACGGCAAGCACCGCGCCCTGGTAGTTGTGCAGGAAGTGCTCGAGCCACAGGATCGATTCGGCGTCCAGGTGGTTCGTGGGCTCGTCGAGCAGCAGCAGGTCGGGAGCCTCGAGCAGCAGCTTGCACAGGGCCACGCGGCGGCGCTCGCCGCCGGAAAGCACATTAACCGGCATGTCAGAATCGGGCAGCTGCAGGGCGTCCATGGCCTGGCCGAGCTTGGAATCGATATCCCAGCCGTCAGCGGCGTCGATCTCGTCCTGGAGCTTGCCCATCTCGGCCATGAGGGCGTCCATGTCGCAATCCGGGTCGCACATCTCCTCGCCGATCTTGTTGAAGCGATCGACCTTGGCAATCATGTCGCCAAACGCCATGCGCACGTTCTCGATGACGGTCTTGTCGTCGTCGAGCGGCGGCTCCTGCTGCAGGATGCCCACGGTGTAGCCGGGAGTGAGCCTGGCATCGCCGTTGGAGACCTCCTCGATGCCGGCCATGATCTTGAGCAGGGTCGACTTGCCCATACCGTTGGGGCCCACGACGCCGATCTTGGCACCGGGGTAGAAGCTCAGGGTCACGTCGTCAAGGATCACCTTGTCGCCATGAGCCTTGCGAGCCTGATACATCTGGTAGATAAACTCCGCCATGTGCCTGTTTTATCCTTTCTACCTGCTGTTTTCCTATTCTTGTTTCGCTTTAGTGGAAACGAAATGGAAAAACCAGCTCTGAAACGTAACGAAATAGGGGCATGGTTGCCCATACCCCCTAATACTACCTGGGAAAAGTTCCCCCGGAACATACTATGAACTGCGTACGCTAGTTTTCCGCAACCTTAGCGAGCGGCTCGCTGCGATTTGCGCCACAGCAGATACGAGTAGACGTAGACGGCTCCAACCGAACCAAACGCCAGAACCGCAATCACCGCGGCGACGACTTCACTCGAAAGCACGCTGCCTGCCACGCCCATCACAATCAGGCCAATACCCAGCACCATAAAGCAGGCGCCGCCAAAACGCTGCGTACGGCGCCAGTTCTCGGGATCGGCAAGCGCCCAGGGTGTCTTGATACCGAGCGTATAGTTCTGCTTCACACGCGGCAAGTAGTTGCCTACGCCGATGAACAGCAAACCGACAACACCGGAAATCAGCACGTTAACCGAACCGACCGCCGGCACTACGCCCCAGACCGTAAGCTCTCCCAGCCAGCTTATGGCGCACATGAACAAGGTGAAGGCGATTACGAAGCCCTGGTAGAACTTGCCCGAGGTTCGATATGCCTCACCTTTGGGGTCGATGCGCGGCACCATGCAGAACATTGCGAGAAGCGCCAGAGGCAGCACGCCGAGCGCGGAGGCCATCCAACTAGGACCCCAACCGTCGACGGCGCCGTTCGCGCCCCAGTGCGTGGGGATCTGCCCAGGCAAGCTCGGCATCACCATGAGGTGCGCTACGACATTGGCGACGCACAGAGCGACCAGCGCAATCCACACGCGCGACGATACCCCCGTGGGGTGAATGCCCTTGTTTTCGTTATTCATCCTTATCACCTTCCGTGTTTGTAAAGCCCATAAACCAACCGATCAAGTCCTGCATGACGGTGGTGTTTAAGCTGTAAACGATGTTTTGGCCATGACGTTCGTCGGTCACCAACCCGGCGTTTTTGAGCGTCGCCAAGTGATGGCTCAGCGACGGCTTACTGATATCGAAATGCTCGGCAAGCTCCCCCGCCGTGCAATTGCCCTCGCGCAGCAACTCCAAAATGCGCCGTCGCGTTGGGTCGGCAAGCGCCTTAAAACCCTCTCCCGGCATAAGACCTCCTCTCATCATCTCTCATGACGTGCACACTATACTCGATATTTAGATGTTTGTCTAACTATCTAATCGCAATGCTTCAAACCACATCAAAGCAAACGCCATCGCAACCTATGGGCGATTACCTATAATGGCGATAGCTAAAACACGACCTGCTTCCCCATCGGAGGATATTTATGACCGAAACCGCTGCCGCAGCCGCCATCGAGACACGCGACACCAAGCTCGAGATTATCATGGGCCGCGAGGCACTCGATAAGCTCGCCGATGCTACGGTGTTAGTGCTCGGCTGCGGAGGCGTGGGCTCCAACTGCTGCGAGGCACTCGCCCGCGGCGGCATCGGTCATTTCGTCATTCTGGATAAGGACATCATCGCGCCCAGCAATATCAATCGCCAGGCCATCGCCTTTCACAGCACCGTCGGCAAGCGCAAAGTCGACGTCATGGAGGCTATGATTCACGACATCAACCCTACCGCTACCGTCATCAAGCGCACCGAATACCTGCTGAGCGACAACATCGATGATTTCTTCGCGAGCGTTTTGGAGCAGACGGACGGCAAGCTCGACTACGTCGTCGACGCCATCGACACCATCTCGGCCAAGCTCACCATTGCCAAATATGCTCAGGACCACGACATTCGTTTGGTTAGCTCCATGGGCGGGGCCAACAAGCTCCATCCCGAGTGCCTCCGCTTTGCCGACATCTTCGATACGGTACGTGACCCCATGAGCCGCATTATGCGCAAAGAATGCAAGAAGCGCGGAATCAAGAGCCTACACGTACTGTTTAGCTGCGAGGAATCGGTTAAGACACAGCCCCGCGACCCTTCCAACATCCACGAGCGCACCGAGCTGGGAACCGCCAGCTTTATGCCGCCCATCATGGGCCAGATGATTGCCGGCGAGGTTATCCGCCAGATCAGCGGCCGCGGCACTGAGCGCGTACGCTCCGATGGCCAACGTCTGGACTAGCGGAGCGCACCGAGATGGAGCCCCGGTTATTTGATGCACACTGTCATCTTGATTTAATGGCTCACCCGGACGCCGTTGCCGATGAGGCGACGGCGCTGGGCTTGGGTCTATTTGACTGCGGCGTCAATCCGCGCGACTTTTCGGCCGCAAACGAGCGCGCCTGTCGCCAACCAGGCATCATCGCCGGCGTTGGGCTTCACCCCTGGTGGCTCGCCGATGGCCACTGCGGTTTTGTCGAAGTCAATCTGCTTTGCGAAGTTGCTGCCCAAGAACGCTACATCGGCGAAGTCGGACTCGACTTTTCCGCGCGCTTTGCTGGAAGTGAGCCGCTACAAATACAGGCACTTAACCGGCTCTGCGATGCGCTCATGCAGCATCCTCTTACCGGGCGCGTGATATCAATTCACGCCGTTCGTTCGGCAGGAGCCGTACTGGACGTCCTCGAATCGCATGGACTACTCATCCCAAACCCCGACTCCCCCGTTATCATCTTCCACTGGTTTAGCGGTACTTCGGACGAACTCGTCCGCGCGCGAAACGCAGGCTGCTATTTTTCCGTGAACGAGCGTATGCTCGCCACCAAGCGCGGTCGCGAATACACACGACAGATTCCACTCGACCGTCTACTGCTCGAGACCGATGCGCCAGCCGAACCAAACATAGAGACAAGCGCGCAGTCGCTCATCAAATCGCTCACAAGGACCTCGATGCGCATTGCCTCACTCAAAAACTGTGACGCAAAGCGCATCGAGTCGGTAGTTTCAGCAAATGCGCACTCTGTTTTTGACCTTCACTAACCCCTGTGGGCAAAAATGCCAAGGGACATGCGAATCGCACAACGCAGTCCCTATTGGTAGGCAGTACAATTCGGCAGCATTACACCAATTCGTGCATGAGATCACGGTTGCGTGCATACAATTCGTCAAAGATATGACGACGCGACGCATATAACTCGTGGGCAGCCATATCGGGCTCGATTGTTTGCGCAACGCCAAGGACTCGGGCGAGTTCATCCCATGATGCATAGGCGCCGCCTGCGAGAGCTGCCATGATGGCATCACCGAAGCATGCACCCACCGTAACCTTGGCAACCGAGACCTCGCGCCCGCATACGTCGGCGATGGCCTGCATCCAAACTGGATTCTTGGTTCCACCTCCGACAAGCATAATGCGCCCAATTGGCAGTCCATGCTCTCGCTCGATAATGTCGACATGGGATGCAACGGTATACGCGACGCCTTCCAAGGCGGCGCGAACCATATGGGCTCGCGTATGCCTTCCGGTCAGGCCAAAGAAGACGCCACGCGCCTCGGGATCGTTGAGCGGAGTACGCTCCCCCGCAAAGTACGGCAGACACAGGAGCCCATCGGCACCCGGCGCCACATCGGCGGCATCATGCGCCATAACCGAATAGGCATCGGGACCACCGTGGCCCTCGGCCTCTACGGCGTCGCGATACAGCTCTTGGCGCAGCCACGATGTGAGTGCGCCCGCCGTATTGGTCCCCGCGCAGATCCCGTAAGTTCCGGGAATGATAAACGTCCCCGGCCACAGGCGGGCATCATCGATCATATGATCAGCTAGGTAGATGAAATACGCCGTACTCCCCAACTGAACCATCATATCGCCGGGACGGAATACACCCGTCGAAATGGCCTCGGCACCAGAGTCGCCCGTTCCCACTAAGACAGGTGTCCCTGCCGCGAGCCCCGTCGCCTCAGCCGCACACCGCGTAATCACCCCGGCAATATCGGTAGCCGACATTACCTCCGCCATCTGGTCAGGCCGGCAGAAACGAGCACATTCCCGAGCATCAACCTTCCAGGTGTAGCGGTCGTATAGGGGAAGAAAATCCTCCGCCAAATAACGGTCCACCGTAAAACGCCCCGTCAACTTTGCGCATAGAAACGATGACGCCGTCAGGAACTTCGCGGCACGTTCGTGCACCTCGGGCATATTCTCCTTAAACCACAAGATCTTGGGAGCAATATCTGACGAACAGGGATCATGCCCGAAAAGTTCGCGTGCGCGATCTGACCCATATTCGGAAAGGAGCTCGTCAATCTGCGGCTTCGAACGTGCATCGACTCCATACAAAATCGCGGGCGCCAGCGCGTTGCACTCGGTATCGACCGGCACACAGTCGCAACCCAATGCGGAAAGGCCCACGCATCCGATCTGTGCCGCGTTAACCCCCGATCGCGCCACCAGCTCGCGCGACAAGCGGCAAAAATCGCCCCACCAAACTGCCTCCGCATCATGCTGGTACCATCCATCACGCGGGTTGTCCGTCTCGTGTCCACAAGAGGCTTGGCAAACGATGTTGCATCGATCATCGATTAAAACGCCTTTAGAGGCGCTTGTCCCAATATCAATACCCAGATAGAGCGCCATAGGTGCCTACTCCCCTCGCGCCGTACGAGCGGCAGCCATAAAACGAGCTACCCGCTCAACATCAACCGGGGCATCCAGCTTTCCGTCGCGCTTTAAGCAGGTGCCGACAAACGCGCCATCGTAGTGAGCAAATACGTCAGCCACGGTATTTTCGCGACAACCGGTGCCACATACCACAGGCACTTGGCCAACACGCTCGCGGACTTCATCGGCAAGCTCGCCCGAAGCGCCACGACCGGCAGCCGAACCGCCGATGACCATTGCATCCGGAAGGCAATTAAAGAGAAGTGAATCGGCAATGTCCGCAGTCGTGCGGTCGTTGAGATAAACCTCCCCCTCGCTCGTGATGAAGTGAAAAAGCTTGAGATCGTCCAGGCGCAGCGCCGCCTTGCGACGCATGGTGTGAGCGAAATCTCGGTTAATCAGTCCAAGATCACCGGCCCAGGCACCGCAAAAATTGCAGCGTGTGAACTGCGCGTCGACGGCAGCGCACAGCTCGATTGTGGCATCACCATCGTAAATAGCCTCAGCTCCCCAAGGAGTCGACAGATCATGGGATAGAGCCCCGATAACATAGCCCATCGATGCAAGGGTTGAGGAAGAAACGTGCTGCTCATAGGGCATCGAGAGCTCATTGGTAATCAAAATGCCATCGACACCGCCCTGCTGCAATGCCTCGAGATCGCGCTTGGCGGCTTCCACGACCTGCGACACGCTTCCGCCCGGGTAATACAGTGGATCGCCCGGCAGAGGACGCAGGTGCAGCATTCCGATAACCGGCTTTTCGGTCTTGAACATCGAGGTTAGAAACGACATAACGTGCTCCTTCATAGGGTTATTGCAGGGACGTTACTCCCCCAGCACCTCGACGTACACTTTTCGCTTCTGCGGACCGTCAAACTCCGCAAGATAGATGTTCTGGGCACTTCCGCACACGATGTGGCCATCTTGGACGGGAAAGAAGCAGCTGTTTCCACAAATCATGCTCTTGATATGCCCACAGGAGTTGTTGCCGGTGGCTCCATAGCTCGGCAGGAAGTGTGCATGCGCATAGGGGGCATCGAGTGGGGCGATGCGATCAAGCGTTTCCATAAGATCCGTCTCCACGCAGGGCAGCCCCTCGTTTACCACGATTCCACAGGTCGTATGCGACAAAATAATCGCTGCCAAGCCATTGGTCACCGAGCTGCGTTCGATGGCGGCGTGCACGTCCTCGGTAATATCGATGAACTGGTCCGGAGCAGTCGATAGATAGCTCAATGTCTCGAGCGTCACCATGTTCACTCATCCCCTTCAAGAAAACGCAGGGCATTACCCCAGTAGAGCCTTTCTCGCGCATCATCGCGCATGGGCACGGTATCGAGCGCCCGCTTGAGTTTGAATGCACGGAAGCGCGGCGTATTGCTGGCGAACATCACTTGGTGCGATAGCGCGCGCTCATACCACAGCGGCCCCATATCGACCGTGAAAAGACGCTGCATCATCTCCTCGGGCGAATCGATGTAAGTGATAGAGGTGTCCGTGTAGCAGTTGGGATACTTGAGCAGCATCGCCACGGTCTCGCGCACCCAGGGCCAGCCAAAGTGGGCCAAACTAAAGCGCACATTTGGATGCGTTGCGATTGTGTGCTCAAATGCAAGCGGGTTACTGCGCGAGAGCTCTGCGCCAGGCTCCCAAGACATACCGGCATGGAAAACCACCGGCTTGTTATAGCGCTCGCACAGCTCGTAAAGCGGCTCGGCCACAGCATCATCGGGGGCAAAACCCTGCTTTGCAGGATGCAGGCAAAGCCCCTTTGCCCCCAGCTCGGTAAAGGCGCGCTCCAATTCGTCTGCGGCACCGCTCACCTGCGGGTCTACGCTCGCAAATCCCCACAGACGATCGGGATGCGCGGCAACCAGCATGGCAATCTGGTCATTGGTGCCAAAGTGCCCTCCGCATGCCGTGGTTACATCGAGCGGCATGAGCACGCTCTTCTGCACGTCGCAGACGTCCATCTCAACTTGAAGCTCATCCCAATCCATGGGGCCCATATGCCCCATACCAAATTCTCGTGACCAAAAGCCGAATCCATCAGGCTCATCACCCGGCGTACAGATCTCGCCGTAGAGCATAGGATGGACCAACATGTCGATAACCATTTCGTACTCCTTTCCAGGCATTTGACCCTAGTACGGCTCAAACGAACCAATCACTCGGGACGACAGCTCAGCGCCCGCCTTCATACACGCCGGAATATTAAGGCCATCGATCACGCCCTTGGTAAACCCGGCAATATACGAGTCGCCGGCACCCACGGTATTAACGACCTTCTCCGCCGGTACGATCCCGCACTCATAGAAGCGCTCACCGTCATAGGCAATGCTTCCCTTCTCGCCAAGCGTGGCAACCGCAACGCGCGGTCCCAATCCCTGCACGTGGCGTACCCAGTCCCGTAGCTCCGGAGTGTCCTCTTCAAACGACATGAATGCGTAGTCAACGTAAGGAAAATGAGCCTCACATGCATATTCGGGATCCTGGCTGAACACCGAGAAGTCCATAACCACCGTCTTGCCCGCATCATGCCATTCGGGCAGGAGGTCCAAACAATTACCAAACAGGTCGGTATGGATGATGTCATGCTCTAGGATAAACGCCCGGTCGTCTTCATTCGGTCGATATGTCTCCATTACGCCATCGATTGCCTCGAGATGCACGCGATCGACGCCGTCTTTCAATGCCATGAGCATCACCGAGGTGTCGCCATCTTCCACCCGCAGATGTGAGATATCGAACCCCTCAGCGGCCAGCGCCTCTCTCATCTTGTCTCCGTACTCGTCCTTGCCGACAACCGACACGGCGGATACCGAAACGCCCATTCGTGCAAGATGGATACCCCAGTCAATGCCATTACCAGTCGGATAGAACACGCCGATGTTTTGATAGACGTCCGCGCAGCAAAAACCAGCCGCACACGCTTTAATACCCATGGTCTTCTCCAATGTTCAAAAGGGGACCCGCCACATGGCGAGCCCCCTTTTCGCGTTTCGCTTATTGTTTTGCATCGGCTGTCCAAGGCCTCATAGCCAGACCGCCGTACGCTTTCTTAAGCTATTCGACGATTGGCGCTCCGTGGCCCCAAGAACCTTCCATGCCGCACACGGTCGAGGCAAACCCGGCAGCAAAGTCGAGCGCGCGCTCGATGGCCTCGGCGCCATCCTCACCGCGCTTGGCGGAATCGAGATAGCACATCAAAAACGAGGTGAGGAACGAGTCGCCCGCCCCCATGGTGTCCTTCATGTCCGTTACCGGTTTAGCCAGCTGGCGGTAATAACGCTCGCCGTCGTAAGCAATGCAGCCCTCGGCGCCCGCCGTAGCCGACACAAAACGCGGACCCAGGCCCTTCACCCATGCCAGACGCTCGCGAATCTCGTCCTCACTCGCAGCATCCGCCGCACTAAAGAAAGCAAAATCGACGTAGGGCGCAATCTGCTCGTAGTACTCGTCGGTAGAGTCGTCTGAAAAGTCAAAAGAGACCGTGACGCCCGCAGCCTTCAACTTGGGCAGCTCGCGCTCGGTAAAGCAATAGTTTCCCGAATGAACCACATCGAACTGCTTCATGTACGAAAGGTCAAAGCGATCGAGGACATAGCGCGCATCGCCACGGATACCGCCCTCGTTGGAGCCGAGGAAGACACGGTCACCGTCAACGACGGTCACGCGAGCCGCTCCGTTCTCGCCAATCATCTGCTCGCACTTGTCAAGCTCGATACCCTCATCCTCGAGGCTTGCAATGACATGCTCGGCAGCGGCGTCATTGCCAAAAATGCCCATGTATGCAGAACGTGCGGCACCGCATTTCTTGGCATAAACGGCGAAGTTAACCGCGTTGCCGCCAGGATACATGGTGTGGATATGCTCGTAGCGATCGACGACGTTGTCGCCAAATCCGAGCGCGTTAACGTTAAATGCCATGGCCTTTACCCCTTCTAGTACTCGACAACACCCATATAGCGACGGAAATCGGGATCGTGATCAAACACCTTGCCGCGTGCAGCACGCAGCTCGCAGTTCATGGCGTAGAACAGCACCGGGTCCAGATAGGCACGGACGCTCGCCGGCACGGCTTCCATACCGTACTCCTTGGCATCGAGCACCATCAGCGTATCGGTATGCGTCTTAAGGAACGCCAGGGCGCGCTCGTCCATAGCACGGCACTCGCTGGAGCCCATCTGCAGGAAGTAAAAAACGCCATCCTGAGTAGCCTCGAAGGGGCCATGGAAGTACTCGGCAGAGTGGATGTAGCTGCAGTGCTGCCACTGCATCTCCATAAGAGAGCAGATAGCGAAACCGTAGGTCTGGCTAAAGTTGGGACCGCTGCCCAGAATATAGAAGAACTCGTGCTCCTGGCAAAGCTTGGCAAAGCGATCGCCCAGCTCGGCATTTACCTTCTCGCGTGCCGGGGGAAGAATCTTATCCATCTCGGCGATACCGGCATACATATCGGCAAGATCAGCGTAACCCTCCTGCTGATCGAGCAGCTCTGCCGCAAGCGACAGCGAAATGCCAGCGGGGACCTCGGCCTGCGGCACGCCCTCGCCCCACGGGTAGACCCACGTGGTCCATTTACCGGTGTCGATCTTAGATCCAGCGTTGTCGGTCTGGGCGATCACCGTAGCGCCGGCAGCAAGGGCAATCTCGCAGCCCTCGACGACCTCAGGGGTGTTGCCACTGTGGCTACAAGCGATGACCAGGGACTTCTCGCCCAGACGACGCGGACGCATGATATCGAACTCGCGAGCCGTATAGATATACGAAGTGAAGGTGGTTGCCTCGCGCTGCAGAAGCTCATGGGCCGGGATCAAATCGATCATGGAGCCACCGCAAGCAATCCAGTAGACGCTGTCGAACTTGCCCTTCTCGGCAATTGCCTCTTTGATCAGATCGTGTGCGTTCATATCCAGTTCCTTTCTTGTTTGGCCGCAATCAATGACGTTGGCTGCGTGGCCGATAGTTGTTTTAGTCAATCACATATTTCTCGAATGCGGCCATGTTCTTGGCATCTGCCGCCGCCGGATCATCGTAGTAACGACCGTCCGTGATTTCCTGGCCCAGCATGCCGTCGAAACCATGGGCGTTGAGCGTGGCGACGAAGGCGTCCATATCGTGCTTGCCATCGCCCCACACCAGATGGCCATACGGGTCACCGTCGATAAAGTGCATCTCGTGAATTGCCCCATCACCAAAGGCGGCAAACCAGTCCTCGAGCGTCTCGCCTGCAACGCCCATCGCGGTTGTATCAACCATGGGCTGTAAGTACGGGCTCGCGACCTCGTCAATCATGCGCTTCGCATCGGAAACCGTCGTCACAAGGTTGCTCTCCTCGGGACGCAGACTTTCCATCGTGAGCACCAGACCGTGCTCGCCGGCATACTCCGCCAGAATGGACAAGTGCTCGCGGCTGCGCTTCCAGGCTTCCTCGCGGTCCTCGTCCCAGTCGCCCCAGCCCGAGTTGATGGACATGCGGTCGCACCCAAGCACCTCAGCAAGCTCAATGCCGTGCTTAAAGTACGCCAGGCTGCGCTGCTCATGCAGCGGTTTGCGTGCGCAATACTGCCAAGGATAGACAACATTCTCGGGGCACAGAGTACGATACCTAAGCCCACGGTCTGCAGCCTTTTTCGCCAGGACCTCAGCCTCAAAGTAGCCCGTGTGGTCGAGCGTCACATGCGGCTCTGCGCACCACAGCTCAATGGACTCAAAGCCCAAGCGCTGCTGCACATCAAGGAAGTAATCGAGCGACCACATGATGTAGTGGATATTCATGCCCGCAATCTGTTCGCGGTGCAGCGTCGGTTTGGATTCAGACATCTTATGCCTCCTTATTTCGATCGAACACGATTTGTCCATCCGACATCGTCATATCAACCGCAAGATCGCGTGCGTCGCGATAATCGAGGTCGAACACATCCCGATCGAGCACGCAGATATCGGCAAGCTTGCCAACCTCAAGCGTACCCAGCTCGTCTTCGCGAATCAGATCGTACGCGCCCCCGGCAGTCCAAGCGCGCAAGAGCTCGACAAGCGTCAGCGTGTTGACCTCATTCACGGGCAGTCCGTCGGCGAAGAATCCGCCGCACGCGCTGTAGATTGACTCGCCCAGGCTCGGAATCAGCAGCGGCAGATCCGTGCCACAGCACACTGTGCATCCGGAATCTTCCATGCCGCGGCGATTCCAGCTGTGCAAAAGTCGCGTCTCGCCAATTTGTCGACGCATCATCGACAGGCAATCCTCGCGCCGGTCCAGCGTTAGAATCTGCGGATAGACCTCGCAAATTCCACCTAACTTGCCAAACTCGACAAGATCGGTCGGGTCAGAGTTCTCGAGATCGGTAATCGCATGGCGGCGAAGCATCCGTCCATGCTCGCCTCGAGGCAGCGAGGCATAGAGCGCCACGGTGCGGCGAACGGCGCCATCGCCCTGGCAATGCAAGGAGTATCGGAAGCCCTCAGCATCAATTGCACGCAGCTCGTTCTCAATCAGATCCCACTCTGGCTCCTCGACGACCGTCTTGCCGGCAGCGCCCGCATCGGCCGTGTCCTCATAGGGGTCAATCATCTCGGCAAGCCCCGCCCATACGCCGCGATCGGTCATACGGTTGAAGCCAGAAAAACGAACGAACGGTCCCCGGAAGCGCTCTCGCGCCTCGCGGGCATATGCCAGATTTGCACCGGCGCCCACCGGCTGCGACATCATAGAGACGCGAACCGTCAGCTCACCAGATTCCTCACGGCGAGCCATTTCGTCGGCAAAGCCGTAGTAGTCATCAAACGCCATTTCCTTGATGGCGGTAACGCCGCGCTCGTTAAGCATGCTCATGTAGTCCGAATACCCGGCACGCACCTCGGGCAGCGCAAGGAAATCGCTCATCATGCGCCAGATCTTCTCGGCATAGCACGCCTGGGGTGTAAAGCCATATCGCGCACTGGCGGCAGCATTGAGAACGCAGGTCTCCGCGCCCGGCGTAAAGCAGACGACAGGGATATCGCCAAAACAATCGTCAAACACAGCTGCCGTATTTGCGTTCTCGGCATCCGATGCCAACGTTTCGGGTAGGTTGTGGCCAAAAACCGCCGCGCAATCCGGATGATCTTCTTTCCACGCACGCAAGAGCGACACAGCCTCTTTGGCATCAGCGATGCCGGACAGATCAGAACCCAACGTCCGCAGCGCCCAACCTGTATAGAAGGTATGCACATCGATCAGGCCAGGCATGACAGTGCGGTCGCCCAGGTCAACTACCTCGTCCGCCTGGGTCAAATACGAAGCTACCTCACACTTGGTGCCGACAGCCTCAATTCGATTGCCACGGACCGCTACGAAACCTTCAAACGGCAGGTCCCCCGTACCGGTAAAGACGCTCTTAGACGTCAGGACCGTCAAACGATCAGACATCACAACCACCTACACCGGAAGCATGCCAGAGATTGCCGTTACAATCACGCCAAAGACGACCATGAAAATGAAGAACTTCCAAATGGTCTTCCACCATTGGCCAAACGAAATCCTAGCCACGGCAAGACCGGCGACCGTCATGCCCGCTACGGGGCTGATGGTGTTGATGGTCTGGTTGGCAAACTGGAGCGCGGTGACGGCCGCCTCGGGATTGAGGCCCATGAGCTCGGTCAGGGGGCCCATAACGGGCATGGTGAGCGCCGCCAGGCCAGAACTCGAGGGAACCAGCAAAGAGAGCAGGCCAAGGACGATATACATAAACGTGGTGTAGACGGCGGCGGGTGCACCGGCGAGCGCGGTAGCGAGCGCCTGGAGGATGGTGTCGATGATCATGCCGCCCTCGGCGATGACCAGAATACCGCGAGCGATACCGATAACGATGGCAGCGTACGCAAAGTCGGCGAGACCCTTAACGAACTCCTCTGCGATCGTCTGCTGGTCAAGGCCGCCCAGGATACCGGCAAGCAAGCCCATGCCAAGGAACACGGCGGAAATCTCATTCATGTACCAGCCCTGGGTAACAAGACCCCAGACGATAATGCCCATACCGCAAGCAAAATCGATAAGCACGAGCTTCTGACGGATAGTGAACTCTTCCTCGATGGAGGCATCGGTCACGGAAAACTCAATACGCTTGAGCTTATCGTCCTCGTACACAATGGACGACTCGGGGTTTTTCTTGACGCGCATGGCGTAGCGCATGGCCCACGCGATACCGACGGCAGTGAAGATGACCCAAGAAACGGCGCGCAGCCATAGTTGCGGATTGCCCTCGATGCCAATGATGCCTTGGGCGATCAAAACATTAAACGGGTCGATGGTCGAAGCACAATATCCCAGGTTAGGACCAAGGAAGCAGATGATGAATGCCGTCATCGAGTCATAACCGATACCCATCATGATGGGAATGAAGATGGCATAGAACGGCAGGGCTTCCTCAGACATACCAAACGTAGTGCCGCAAATGGACAGCAACGTCATCGTGATGGGAATGATGAGGATGTCCTTGTTCTTGAGCTTTTTAATCACACGGCTCATGCCGGCATTCAAAGCGTTGGTCTTGGTGATGATTGCGAACGATCCGCCAATCAATAAGACGAACGCAACGACGTCGGCAGCCTCCTGGATGCCCTTAGTGGGCGCTTGCAGGACCGCGAAGATATCCTGGCCCAGATTGATGGTCTCGCCGGTCTCGGAATCGGTGTAGTTCTTATCGACCTGTTCATAGGTTCCAGCAACGGCGACTTCACGCTCGCCCGCTGCTGTCGAAATCGTTTTGCGCTGATACTGACCAGAGGGAACGATCCAAGTCAGGACCGCAAAGACAACGATCAGCAAGAACATGATCGTATAGACATGCGGTAATTTGAACTTAAAACGTCTGTTTGTCTTCTTCGCCTTCGTATCTGACATAGATACCTCCAAAGAACTCGAGACTGCATCGCATCTCGCTTCAACGCTTGCACAATGCAAACGTTCTATGACGTCCCATAGATTACCAGCAGCTTTTCTCGTCATCAAGATAATTTCAAACTGATTGCCGCAACGCGGTTGAACGGTCGCGTTTGCGCCGTGAACGGTATGGAAACGCCCGGTGAGATGATCCACCGGGCGTTTCCATTCGCAATGTCCTAGATGTCAAAAACGTAGCGAGACCCAACGATCCGCTGACGACCGATGATAAACGGCCGTCGCTGCTCATCGAAAAAGAAGGCTTCCATATAAAACAAGGGTTCGCCAACGGGAACTGCCAACAGCCGAGCGACCTCGGGCGACGCGCACGCGATCTCGAGCGTGCACGGGTCGGTAAACGCGGGCGTGCGGCCCGTCCGGTTGCGCACGAACTCAAAAATGGATTGGTTAGATAGAGGTGCCGTTGATAGATAGGCGTTGTCCTCGTAAACGTATATGTTGTTCTCGAGCATGACAGGGACGCCATCGGCAGTGCGCACGCGCTCAACGCAAATCAAGTCAGTTCCAACGGGAACACCAAAGAACTGTGCTTCGGTGGAATCCGCCGGCAGTATCTTTCTCGAAATGACACACGCCCCCGGTTCCATTCCGTTAACGCGGCATGCGTCCGAAAAACTCTGAACGTCATCCTTCTGGCGAATCTTGCGCTTGAGCTTGGGGGCATTGACAAACGTGCCTTTCCCCTGTCGCTTCGTTAGATAGCCCTGCTGGACGAGCTCCTCAATAGCGCGTCGCACGGTAACGCGGCCAACTTTATAGCTCTCAGCCAATTCGAATTCGTTGGGTATCCGCGCGCCTGCCTTGTAGGCGCCGGAGTTGATTTCGTTTTTAATGATATCAATGACCTGTTGGTACAGCGGTATCGCTGCTTTACCGTCAGTTGGCCCTTCAGTCGGTGGCATATACCCTCTCCCAGCACAATTAATTCTAAAACGGGCTTAAGGGCATTCAACAAGCCCTTAAGCCCGCATTAGCTTAAAGTATGCTAGGTGTCGCACCAAAATGTTGGCTATTTACTCATCAGACCAGAAAAACGCGCAACTACCGCGCTCCTAAGAAAGCGTGAGCAGTTCCGGCAGCTGGTCGATGATCTTGTCCGCGGCATCCTGGCTAAAGCCAAAGCGCTCCTCGCGCTTGGCAATGACTGTCAGGCCGGCTCGCTTGCCGGCGGTGATGCCAGGCACCGAATCCTCAACGCAGCAGCAGCGATTCGCGGGCAGCCCCAGCAGATCCAGCGCATGCAGGTAGATGTCGGGCTCGGGCTTGCTCTCCTTAAACTGCTCGCCGCTCACCACATACTCAAAGGCATCCGACAGCCCGCACGCATTGAGTACCTCCTCGATGCTATCCATGGGAGACGAGCTGGCAAGCGCCACGCGAACGCCGCGGCGCGGCAGCTCTCGAATCGTATCCACGGCGCCTGGGTTAATCAAAGCCTGATAGTCGCGCGGACGCTTATGAGCCCACTCGTCCCAACGGGTCAACGCTTCCTCGCCAGTTAAATGCCCCTTACCGGCGCGCTCAAACCAATCGACCAGCATACGCAGGAAGAACTGATGCGAAGTACCGACCTGCCCATTTAACTCCTCTTGAGTCAGATTAAGCCCAAGCTCCTTGGCAAACGCGGCGGTCTCGCCCAGGTAGTAATACTCGGTATCGACAATCACGCCGTCCATGTCAAAGATAACGGCGTCGAACGGAAATGCGGACACGGCACCCTCCCTAACAAAAGGGCGCCCGCAAGCGGACGCCCGAGCCATGCACTATCGGCGATTCTAACCCAGCAGCTTATCCAGCGCCACTGCAATGCCGTCTTCGTTATTATTGGCGGTCACCATCTGGGCCACAGCCTTGACCTCGTCGACGGCGTTACCCATGGCAACACCGGTACCCGCCCACTCAATCATAGACTTGTCATTCTGGCCGTCGCCAAACGAGACGACCTCGCTGGCATCGATGCCGAGCTTGGGCAGGGCACCCTCGAGCGCGCGGGCCTTGTCGATACCGGGCGCCGTGTACTCAAAGTACCAGTCGGCCGTAAACATGCCCGAAAGCGTCTGCTTAAAGGGCGCATACATCTCCTCGTAATGCGCCTGCAGGTATGCCGGATCGCCCGCCGTCAGCAGCTTGTCCACGGGATAAGCATCAGCAACCTCATGCAGGCTCTCCACCTCGCGGATCTTAAGATCGCACGCATCGCGCTCATACTTGACGATATTCTTCTGCGAGCCGTCAGGCAGCGTGATCATGCAATGGTACGAGTCCTCGACGTGCAGATCGCGACCGAGCGAAATCATAGGGATCACGTCAAAATTACGCAGATGATCAATCAGACGGTGCAGTTCGTCAGCCGGCATGGCCTGGTCAAAAAGGACCTCATCGGTCTGAGCGTCGACCACATGCGCGCCATTGAAAGCGACTAGCAGACCGTCATGGTTTTGGAGGTCGAGCTCCTGTGCCAGAGCATGTAGCCCCCATGCGGGACGGCCCGAAGCCAAGATGAGCTTAATACCCGATTCCTGCGCCGCGAGCAGCTTCTCGCGCGTACGCGGGCTGATCACCTTCTGATCGTTGGTAAGCGTACCGTCGATATCCATTGCGATGGCTTTAATTGCCATATGTGCCTCCTTGCATCGTTTTTATCGCGCACTATCTTATCCGAGCCGGGGCACGTTCGCACAGCGCGCGTATGACGGTTGCAAAACCACCCCATTTGAAACAAAGGTTGATTTCCGATCTCAGCCGAACACTTTGAGCGGATAGGCCGTTCCCGCAGTTAGCTGAACGCCCCCGCGGCCCCTCCTGGGGTCCGGGGGCGCCGTTTTCCCAGTTGAAGGAACGGTGGAGATGTGTTTCGATAGGTCCGGTGGCCATGCTCCGCCCGCCGCCCGGCACCTCTTCCCAGACTCAGCCGGACGGTCGGTCCGTCTATTCCGTTTTTCCTTCTAGCCTAGGCCAGCGGGGCATCGCCCCTCTCGGCGCGCGCCCTCTCGATGAGCCCCGGCGTCAGGTCGAGATCGCCGAGCGCCACGTCCTCCACGCCGTAGGCGTCCAGCAGCGCCGCCGCGTCCTCCCCGAGCATCGCCCTGAAGGCCCTGGCGGGCGTCGAGAAGCCGAGCGCGCCGCGGGGCTCGGAGTTCACGTGCGACATGGCCAGCGCCAGGTCCGCCGGGGCGAGCCGGTCGAACCTGAGTCCGGAGCCCTTGGGCAGCAGCCTCCTTATCTCGACGTGGTTTCGCTCGCAGGCGCCCTTCTGGTCGCTGCGCCTCGGGTCGCAGTAGAACAGCCTCGTCTCGCCCGGCCCCTCGCCGACGAGGTCCGCGATCGCCCGCTCGTCGGAGAACTCCGTGCCGTTGTCGGTGAGCACGGCGCGGAAGACCCTGCCCATGCCGTCGGCGCCGAGGACCTCCCTGATATCGCCCAGGGCGGCCGCGACGCGCCCGGCGGTCTTCTCCGCCAGCGGCAGCGCGAGCTGCAGCCTGCTGGGGCGGTGCAGCAGCGTGAGCAGGCAGGCGGAGTCCTCCCGGGCGCCCTCGACGGTGTCCATCTCCCAGGCCGCGGCGCACGCGTCCTCCCCGAGGGCGAGGAACGCGGCATGCGACCTGCGGGCGGAGTGGCGCGTGGCCGCCCGGCCGGCGGCGCGCTTCCTCGGCCTGTAGCCGACCTTGCGTCTGAGCTCCATGTTGGTCATGCCGTCGTAGCCCGCCGAGACCCAGCGGTAGATCGTCGAGGGCGACAGGT
>URNI01000022.1 GCA_900549135.1 uncultured Collinsella sp. | reverse complement strand
CCTTCAACTGGGAAAACGGCGCCCCCGGGGGCCCGTGAGGGGCCGCGGGGGCGTTCGGCTAGCTGCGGGAACGGCCTATTCGCTCAATGTGTTCGGTTGAGATCGGAAATCAACCACCACAAAGGAGTAGGCTTCTATTCCGATTTTCAAATATCTCAATCTGTAACATCTGGGCTGGCAAATCGGCTCTATCTGTTACAGATTGAGACAAAAGGCAGGCGTCGGGACGAACATCTCATTCTGTAACAGTAAGACGACTTTTAACGGTCTAGATGTTACAGATTGAGACAAACCGCTGGGATGGGTCAAAACCACCACAAAGGTGCCTGTCCCCTTTGTGGTGGTGGGGTGCTAGGGGAGGAGCTTCATGGCTGCGTCGTGGGCGGCGCGCTCGTAGGTGTCGTCGAGGGGCTTGAGCGGCAGCAGGGCTGTGGCCTGGGCGTCGCCACGGCGCTCGAGGGCGTGGGTAATGAGCCAGTCGGCGAGTTCGGGGTTCTTGGGCAGTGCCGGTCCGTGCAGGTACGTGCCGATGACGCCCTTGTAGATGAGGCCCTCAAGACCATCATCGCCGTTGTTGCCGGTGCCCGTGACGACGGACGTTCCGAGCGGCGTGGCCTCTGCATCGAGCAGGGTGCGGCCGCCGTGGTTCTCGAACCCCACAAAGGGCTCGGGTGCCAGGTCGGTTTTGACGGCGACGTTGCCGATCAGACGGTCGGAGCCGCGCACGGTCTCGGCGGCAATGACGCCCAGACCCTCAATGCGATTGTCGCCCATGTAGTACGAACGGCCGAGCAGCTGATAGCTGCCGCAGATTGCGAGCAGCGAGCCGCCATCCTCAACATAGGCCGCGACCTTGTCTTTTTGAGCGAGCAGCTCGTGTGCCACAGCCAACTGGTCGCGGTCGGATCCACCGCCCATCATGACGATATCGGCGTCGGTGAGATCGAGCGTCTCGCCCATGCGGACCTCGTCCACGCGCACGGGAATGCCACGCCAGGCGCAGCGGCGTTCGAGGGCGATGACGTTGCCGCCGTCGCCATAGAGGTTGAGGGCATCGGGATACAGGTAGACGATGCGCAGCGGGCGCGAAAGCTCGACCGGCACAATGTCGGTGGGGACAGCGCTGCCATCGGCGCGCGTTACGGCGTGGGAGGCAACCGAGCTCGCATCGGTGCCCTTAAGCTCGTCGAGTTCCTTGACCAGCGGCGGGAAGGCCGTGTAGTTGGCGACGGCGTAGAAGGTGTCATTGGCGGCCTCGTCTGCCACGGCGCCGATCGCCTGCTCGATATCCGAGATGATGGCGGCGTCGATGCCGGCGTACTTCAGGCGTACCTGCATATCGTGCGCGCGCGTACCGCCGGCAAAGGCGACAAGCCCTGGGGTATCGGCGATGCGCTCGAAGTCAACGTCGTAGATCCACGAGACATCGTGGCCGTCGGCGTCGTTGTCGTTCAGGAAGAAGGCGCAGAGTCTGCCGCCCGCCGTTTTAATGGACTGGATCTGGCGATCGAAGCCCACGGGATTTTTGGCCAGGTTTGCCTCGACGGTACGGCCGGCGATCTCCCAGCGACCCATGCGTCCGCCGGCGGGGACGTAGGCATCGAGCGTGGGCTGCAGATGCGCCGCGTCCACGCCCAACTCGCGCGCCGCAAAGAAGGCGGCGGCAACGTTATAGATCATGTACAGGCCGTTGTAGCGCGTGGCGATGTGCGTTGCTGGTGCGTCGGCGTCGGGTCCAAAGTTCAGTTCAAAGCCGTAGCCGTCGCAGCCGAGCTCCACGCCCGTCACGCGACGGACAAGCTCAGGGCGGGCCCAACCGCACGAAGGACAATGATAGGCTCCGAGCTGGCCGTACTGCACATAGTCGTACTCCAGCGGCGCGTTGCACTGCGAGCAAAAACGCGAGTCGCTAATGCGATCGGACTCGGTGCCCGTGGCGCCGTCGATGCCAAAGGCGATGCTCGTATTGGGGACGCGCGCGGCGATCGAGGCGCACAGCGGATCGTCGGCGTCATAGATGAGCGTCGTTGCCGGCGAAAGCTCCAACGCGTGGGCGATGACGTCCTGGGTGTGGTCGATCTCGCCGTAGCGGTCCAGCTGGTCGCGGAACAGGTTGAGCAGCACAAAGTACGTCGGCTTGAGCTTGGGCAGGACGCGCACCGTGTAGAGCTCGTCGCACTCAAAGACGCCTACGCGCTTGCCGTTGCCGGCACGCTTAAGATTGCTGCGGGCTTCGAGCAGGGCACCTACTACGCCCGGCTCCATGTTGTTGCCAGCGCGGTTGCATACCACGGTAGCGCCGCTGGCGGCAACGGCGTCGGCGATGAGGTTGGAGGTGGTGGTCTTGCCGTTGGTGCCGGTGATCACCACGCTGCGGTCGACAAGGCCCGCGAGGTCGCTTAGCAGCTCGGGGTCGATCTTCATGGCGATGCGGCCGGGGAGTACGCCACCCTGGCGCTTAAGGACGGAGCGCAGCCCCCAGCGGGCGATATCGCTCGAGGTGCAGGCGAGAGATGAGCGGAAGTTCATGAAGCCGTTCCTAACGTGAATGACATGGTCGTGGCGTTTGCGCCGTTAAAAGCCGTAACGGCGCGCAAATTCCTGGGCAAGCTGCGATACGTCTTCGCAAGCGTTGGCCCAGGGGGCAAAGTCGGGAGTATCCGAGATGATACCGTCGGCCTCCCAAACTGCCTGATGCGAAAGGTCCCAGGGGTCGTGCGGTTCGGGCCGGCAGGGAAGGTACGGCGTCTGATACATGGGGTTCAGCAAAAAGAACGCGCCGCCCTCGCAGCGGTTGGCAAACTCACGCAGCGCGCGTGTCGCCGGGCGCATCTTGTTCGTTTTGAACAGCAAGATCGTGCGGGCGAGCAAGTACCAGGGGGAGTTCTCGAGGGTATCGGCCCCCATCTGCTCCTCGAGCTGGTGGGCCAGGGCAAAAAAGCCGTCCTCGTCTTCCAGGCGAGCGAGGGCGAGTAACACGGTGCCTGCCGCTCGGGTGGGATAGCCTTCCGCCTTAAGAACACGGCGAGAATAGTTGACGGCAGCACGGTAGCGAGCGCTCGCCATGCACAGCTGCGAGATGGCCTCGAGCGTGTGGAGCCACCCGATAAGCGCCGGCTCGCTTGCGGTGAGATCGGCCGCCGTCACGCCGTCTGCCAGCACCTTGTTGGCCCAGTAGTGTGGGGCTTCCATATCGAACCCGGGCACGCTTTGCTGCAGGTAATCGGCCGCGGTCGCTTCGAGCTTCAGCAGGTCGCCCAGGCAGGCATCAACGGGCGTGTCCGCCAAAATGATGGCGAGCAGCTGGGCATCGAGGACATACGCATCGATGCGGACGATCTTGAGCAGCTCATCGCGCATATCGTCGAACAAGCGGTTGCGCGTCTGCTCAAACTCCTCGTCGCTGCCCATGTCTTCGATGCGATGGAGTTCGTCAAGCAGGTGGCGGTGAACGCCGGCATAGGACAGCAGCGCCTGGGCATGCTTGGTCTGCGCATACTTATGAGGGTTGACGCTCACGTCGTTATGGACAAGCTCGCGTGCTGCATCGGTGAGTTCGGGATGCGACGCAACGTAGGCGCGCTCCAGGTAGGCGGGGATGTAGACGCTCGGATCCATTAGAGGTCTCCTCCCTTAAACGGCAAGCCCTGCTCGGCCGCCCGCAGGATGCGCTCGTCGATCTGGGAACGCACGATATCGTTGGTGGCGACCCAGGCGGCAAAGCTGGCGTTGTCGGGGGCGCCCAAGCCCTCCTGCAGTACCGGCGTCGCCTCGGACAGCGCAAGGACAAGCTCGTCGGTGGAGCCCACGCCCACGTTGACGCGGGCATAGACGCCATCGGGAAACTCGGTTTGGAAGTAGAGCGCCTCGGCTGCGTGCGGGCACGAGCGTGCAAGGATGCGCAAGTAGCGCTCGGCACCCTCGTAGTCCAGCTCGCGCCAGGCAGCGCTCATCAGCGCGATGAGCGTCCACGGGTCCAAGTCGCGCTCCGCGTCCTTGGGACGACGGCGCAGCGGCGTGTTGGCAAGATAGGGCACGGAGTGGGCAGAGCGAAAGCGTTTGAGCTCCTCGGCAGGGTATTCGAGCTTTGCCATGGCAAGCATCGCAGTATGGCGGACGCCGGCGGGGTCGTTGGGTGCAAAGTCCAGGCTGCGGTTTGCGGCTTCGAGCGACATGCGATAGCGGCCGCTAATGAGGGCGCGCGACGCAAGGGCGGCAAGCCAGCGCAGGTAGGGGCGGCGCATAAGGTCGCCAGCGGCCTCGCGCTCGTAGGGGTCCTGCGCCGAGGCGATCTTGAGCGCCAGGTCGTGCTCCACCTCGTCGCACTTGGACACCAGATACTGTACGTATTCCTCGTTGGATTCGGCGGTGAGGGCGGTCAGCATGCGCTGGGCATCCCAGTTGGTGGGGTCGAGCGCGGCTGCCTCGCGAAGCATGTTCTCGGCAGCGGCCTCTTCTTGCTCTGCCTGGGTATCGTCAGGGATAAAGGGAATGCGGTAGTCGACAGCCTCGACTACCTTGGCAATAAGGTGCCCGGCGCGGTCGCGGTCGTGCACGATGAGCGGCGCGGGGTTGCGGGTGAATTGTTCCATCAGACGCTCTACGGCGGCACCGTCGGTGAGCGGGATATTGTCGCGGCGCAAGGCCTCAAGAACGAGGCGATGGCAATCCTCTTGAATGGGATCGAATGCCATGGGGCCTCCTTTGCTGCGGTTAGGGTTCAAATTTCTCTATATAAGGCTCTAGTTTACCCGCATGTGGCACACCGGGGGTGCCGCACTTGGACATGCACCTTTGCACCACGAAGACGGATGTCAGACGGATGTCGCACAAATGTCGGCACCTTGGACGACTGAGTGGTATCACGGTGCCGCAAACGGTCGATTTTTGGCGGCGAACGGGGCGCATTTTGGAGTGGCACAGTCCTGCCCGGGATATGTGGTCAACCTTGATAAAACGTTTGCCCAGCTTGGGAGTATGGATGCCGCACAAGGGTCTTCAGGGATAGAAAAAACGTTTCATCATTGTTGGCTTTAGGTGAATAACCGACCAACCAGAACGGTAAAATAGTGTTTGTCTGAGCGTTGAGACGTTTAGACATCGCGCATTGTCATCGCCGGCAACGCGCAAAACGGTCCTAACGGAGCCAATCGGGTGCTCCGTTATATACGCAAGTCTAAGAGGGGCTTGTTTAGGAGGCACAGTATGGGACGTTTTACCAATCCTCGCGATCTGTACTTTGGTGAGGGCGCTCGCCACGAGGTGAAGAACCTCAAGGGCAAGAAGGCCATCATCGTTTCTGGCGGCAGCTCTATGCGCCGCGGCGGGTTCCTGCAGGACGTTGAGGCCGACCTCAAAGAGGGCGGCTTCGAGGTCAAGCTGTTCGAGGGCGTCGAGTCCGATCCGTCCATCGAGACGGTCATGAAGGGCGCCGAGGCCATGCGCGAGTTCGAGCCCGACTGGATTATCGCCATCGGCGGCGGCTCTCCCATCGATGCCGCTAAGGCCATGTGGGTCTTCTACGAGTATCCCGAGGAGTCCTTCGACAACATCATCCAGCCGTTCAGCTTCCCTGAGCTGCGTCAGAAGGCTCACTTCTGCGCCATCTCCTCTACCTCCGGTACCGCTACCGAGGTCACTGCCTTCTCCGTCATTACCGACTACGCCAAGGGCATCAAGTACCCGCTGGCCGACTTCAACATCACCCCTGATGTCGCCATCGTCGACCCCGAGCTTACCTACACCATGCCCGCCAAGCTGTGCGCTCATACCGGCATGGACGCTCTGACCCACTGCATGGAGGCCTACGTTTCCACCTGCGCTTCCATGTTCACCGACGCCAACGCTCTGCACGGCATCCGCGAGATCGTCGAGTGGCTGCCCAAGTCCTATGCTGGCGACCATGAGGCCCGTCAGCACATGCACGAGGCTCAGTGCATCGCCGGTATTGCCTTCTCCTCGGGCCTGCTCGGCATCGTTCACTCCATGGCTCACAAGACCGGTGCTGCCTTCGAGAACGGCCACATCATCCACGGTGCTGCTAACGCCATGTACCTGGGCAAGGTCATCCAGTGGAACTCCAAGGATCCCCGTGCTGCCGAGCGTTATGCTTACGTGGCCAAGGAGATTCTGCACCTTCCCGGCGAGACCAACGAGGAGCTCATCGCCGCGCTCGTCCAGAAGATTCGCGACCTCAACGACCAGCTCAACATTCCGCAGTCCATCAAGGATTACGCGAATGGTGGCGTGAAGGTCGACGCCGAGAACCCGCAGATGGTCTCCGAGGAGGAGTTCCTCGCCAAGCTGCCCGAGATCGCCGCGAACGCCGAGCAGGACGCCTGCACGCCCGAGAACCCGCGTGAGACCAAGGCTGCCGACTTCGAGAAGATCCTCAAGGCCTGCTACTACGACACCGACATCGATTTCTAATCGACTCTTGTTATCGTAACGAGGGGCTCCGCACGTATCTGTACGGAGCCCCTTTCTTTTTTTTAGAGAATGGGATAGTTATGGCTGCAATTTTCAATAGCCCCAGCAAGTACATCCAGGGCCCGGACGAGCTGGCCAAGCTCGGTTCCTATGTCGAGCCGCTCGGCGCTAAGGCCCTCGTCATCGTGACGCCTTCGGGCAAGAAGCGCGTCGGTGCCAAGATTGAGGGCGGTTTTGCTGAGGCTAAGGCCGAGCTGCTGTTTGAGGACTTTAACGGCGAGTGCTCCAAGGGCGAGGTCGATCGCCTGGTTGCGCTCGCTCGCGACAACGGTTGCGACATCATCGTCGGTGTCGGTGGCGGCAAGATCCTCGACACCGCGAAGGCCGTCGCCTACTACCTGGAGTCCCCGGTTATCATTTGTCCCACCATCGCTTCGACCGACGCACCGTGCTCGGCGCTTTCGGTGCTCTACACCGACGACGGCCAGTTTGATAAATACCTCTTCCTTAAGGCAAACCCCAACATTGTCCTGATGGATACGACGGTTATCGCGGCGAGCCCGGTGCGCCTGACGGTTTCCGGTATGGGTGATGCGCTCGCAACCTACTTTGAGGCCCAGGCGACGCATGATGCCGACGGTGGCACTTGCGCCGGCGGCAAGGGCGGCATGGCCGGTCTGGCGCTCGCTAAGCTCTGCTACGAGACGCTTATGGCCGATGGCGTCAAGGCCAAGGTCGCGCTGGAGAAGGGTGCACTGACGCCTGCCGTCGAGCATATCATCGAGGCCAATACGCTGCTTTCGGGCATTGGCTTTGAGAGCTCGGGCCTTGCTGCTGCTCATGCCATCCACAATGGCCTGACGATGCTGCCCGAGTGCCATGGCATGTATCACGGCGAGAAGGTCGCCTTTGGCACCATCGTCCAGCTGGTACTCGAGGATGCCCCGACTGAGAAACTCGAGGAAGTCTTGGGCTTCTGCATTGAGCTAGGCCTGCCGGTCACGATGAAGGAACTTGGCGTTGCCGAGCTTACGCGCGAGCAGGCCATGATTGTTGCCGAGGCCGCCTGCGCGCCCGATGACACCATGTGCAACATGCCGTTTGAGGTGACGCCCGAGATGGTCGCAAACGCCATCCTGGGTGCCGACGCGCTGGGTCATTATTACCTTATGGATGAGTAAAACATATCTAAGGAAGGGGCAGAGCCGACAGATGGCTTTGCCCCTTTTTGCTGTGGTGCAAAGCGGCCTGTCTCCAATGCACAAGTTGGTGCAGGGGGCAGGTTACTTTGCACCAATCGTTGTTTGATGAAGGGCGGATTCTCGTATGGCGCTTCCCATGGTTTATGGCGGTCCCGGCCGGTATGTTCAGGGGCCGGGCGAACTTTCGCGTCAGGGCAGGTATTTGTCATGGTTGGGCTGCGCTGCCTATGTCTTGTTTGACCAGGGCACTGAGGATCGGCTGTGCAAGCAGATCGTCGATGGATTTCTGGACGACGATCTAAGCGAGCCGTTCTTCAAGATTTACAACGGTCCGTGTACGGAAGACGCCGTTGTCGAAATGGCTAAGGAAGCTCAGGCCGAGTATTGCGACATGGTGGTGGGTATTGGCGGCGGCAGGATGCTCGATATCGCCAAAGCCGTTGCGTTTTATGCCGAGTTGCCGTTGTGCGTATGTCCCACGGCGGCTTCGATGGACGGTCCGTGTAGCGCGATTTCGGTGCTGTATCACGAGGATGGGTCGTTCGACCACTACCTGATGCTCGAGAAGAATCCAGACCTGGTCGTGGTCGATACCAACGTGGTCGCGGCGGCCCCACTGCGCATGACGGTTGCTGGTATGGGCGATGCACTGGCAACGTACTTCGAGGCGCGTTCGTGCGCCGCGGTGCACGGCGCCAACGAGCACGGCGGCGCGCCGGGGCACTTGGCCCTGGTCGCGGCGCGTGCCTGCTATGACACGCTCATGGAGTGCGGTATCGCTGCCAGGCGCGATCTCAAAAAGGGGCGTACATCGCCGGCGGTTGAGCGCCTGATCGAGTGCAATATTCTGCTCTCGGGCGTCGGCTTTGAGAGCGGTGGCTTGGCGTTGGCGCATGCCATCGCCAACGGTCTGACGATTCTGCCCGAGTGCAGGGCTATGCACGGCGAGACCGTGGCATTTGGCCTGGTGGTGCAGCTGCGCCTGGAGCGTGCGCCCGAGCTTGATCAGGTGCTCGAGTTTTGCCAGCGCATCGGTCTGCCGACGACGCTCGAGGAGCTGGGCCTTGGCGAGATTTCCGATGCCGATCTGCAGAGTGTTGCAAATGCGGTCTTTAGAAACGAGCGTAACATGGCCAACGAGCAGGTCAAGGTGACCAAACAAAAGCTCGTGCAGCTCATGTGCGAGGCATAGTTTGGCGCTTGATTGACCTTGTGCAATCGAGGCGGCGATAGGCCATAGACTATTTGCCTCAAAGATGCTCCGCGTGTAATTTGCCCGAGGCGTGGGCCGATAGCGTATCATTATCTCTTGCTTGTTTGCACTGCTCAGGGAGGGGCCGCGCATGGCGCAGGAACACGATCTGTTTGATGACATTATCGAGATCAGCAAGGGTTTCGACTTTCTTAAAAACCCGCTTGGCGGCGTGACCGATGCACTCGATCCATCGGCGCCGCAGTGGAATCCTGCCGACTACAAGGAGCGTCCGCGCGGCAATACCATTCCGTGCCTGACCTGCAAAAACGAAAAGAGCGGCTGCACCGCGTGCATGGACGTGTGCCCGGTCAACGCCATCGAGGTCGAGGAGGACGCCATCGAGATCCTCGACTCCTGTCGCAAGTGCGGACTGTGCGCCGCTGCCTGTCCGACCGAGGCGATCATCTCGCCGCGCCTGGCGCCCAAAAACCTGTATGACGATATTGTCTCGGCGGCTACGAGCCACGAGACCGCCTACGTCACCTGTACGCGTGCCCTCAAGCGCATGCCGCGCGAGAACGAGGTCGTCGTCGCCTGCGTGGGCGATATTACTGCCGAGACCTGGTTCTCGGTACTGGCCGACTATCCTAACGTGAGTGTGTACCTGCCGTTGGGCGTGTGCGATAAATGCCGCAACACCGGCGGTGAGGACATTCTGGGCGAGGCAATTGCGAAGGCCGAGGAGTGGTCTGGCACGGGTATGGGCCTGGAGGTCGACCCCAAGAGCCTCAAGTGCCATAAGCTTCGCGAGTACGAGCGCAAGGAGTACATGGAAAAGATTGCCCGCACCACGGGCCTGACGGTGACCAAGCTCAACCCGGCGACGGCGGCGCTGGCCTCGGTGACGCAAAAGCTCAAGGCCCATCGCCATCAGATTACCCAGCTGGAGCGCACGCTCAACACCATGTGCGGCACCACGACGACCAAGCGCCGCCGTTCGCTCACCCATGGGCGGCAGCTGGTGCTCTCGACGCTGCAGAACCATCCCGAGCTTGCCCAGAACATGCAGGTGAGCACGCCGGAGTGCGATTTTGACAAGTGCACGTCGTGTGGCGAGTGTGTCAATGTATGCCCCACGTTCGCCTGCGATTTGGTGGGAAGCGGCCGCTTTGCGTTGGAGTCCACGTATTGCTTGGGCTGCGGTGCCTGCGCCAAGGTGTGTCCCGAGCATGCGCTCAAGTTGGTTGAGCATGACGCGTCCAATCTGGTCGTCGTCGATCCCGAAGCCGAGGAAAAGGCTGCCAAGAAGGCCAAGGCTCACGAAGAAGCTGAGAAGGTCAAGGCCGAGGCAAAGGCCAAGCTGGACAAGATGCTCGACCAGGTGGAGAAGCTCGCGGACTAGCTAAAAGAGCGTAAATGATGGCCGGTGGGGCAGGTGCTGCCCCACCGGCCAAAAAAGTTGCGGTGGAATAGTTCCTGTTTTGCCCTTAAGCTGGCCATTCTAGGAACTATTCCACCGCAACTAATAGATGGTTAGCTCATACTGCTCTGATGGGTCTCGCTGCCGTTATTGCGGCGGGTGACCGTCTCGTGGAGTAAAAAGAAGCTGGGAACCTGTTTGGTCTCGGTGTATTCCATAAGGATACCGTCGGCGTTGTAGGTCTGTCCGCGTACAACAGCGAGTGCGTTAAAGTCGTCGAGATCGAGTACGCGTGCATCCTCGGGCGTGGGATGCTCAATCGTTACATCGCGCTTGCCCGTGGCAATCTTAATGCCAAGGCCTTCTTCGAGGTAACGATAGATCGAGTCGTTGACAATCTCGGGTGTCAGCCCCGGTACTTGTGAGCTTAGGTAATAGGAGTCGTCGGAGCACACGGCCCGTCCGTCTGCATAACGGATGCGTTTGGCGCGTGTGAGCTCACAGCCTTCGGGAAACCCGGTAATCTTGGAGAGCGCCTTGCTGCAGATGAGGAGCTCAAAGACGGTGGTGACAGTCTTGAGCTCAAAGCCTCGGTTGACCGCGATTTCCTTAAAGGTCTCGAGTCCGCCGCCGCCACGACTCTTCTCGTCACTGATGTTGCGAATGACGCGCATGCCTTTGCCTTGCTGGGGGAGCACGTAACCATCTGCCGCAAGCATCGAGATGGCGCGACGGACCGTCATGCGCGAACAGTCAAACAGCTGCGTGAGCTCAGTCTCCGAAGGCAGATAACTCTGATAGGCGTATGTGCCGTCGTCAATCGACTGCTTCACGTTGTCATAAATGGTTTGGAAGATGGCTCGCGCCACGACGGTCTCCTAGAGTTGAGTGCGCGAGCGGTGGATGAGGACCGCTCGCGCAGGTGTCGATCGATTTACTTGCTGGGGTCGATTATATATTTACCCATGGCACGCAGAGCTGGGTCTGACAGGATGGCGCCGAGTTCGTCGAGGGAAGCCACCTTGGCGACCATCGAGGATACGTCGAGCCTGCCAGAGTCGATGAGCTCGAGCGCGCGACGCTGCGTATAAGGGTTGATGTAGGACGAGGTAAGCACAAGCTCCTTCTGGAAGACCTCGAAGGGCTTGACGGTGATTGTCTCATCGGGCTTGGTGAGGCCGAACATCATGACCGTAGCCTTGTGGCCGGCGATCTGGATGGCCTGCTCGATGGTGACGGGCTTGCCAACACACTCGATAACGACATCGACGTTGCCGACGCCCTCCTGCTTCAGGCGGGCCTGGACGTCCTCGTGGATGGAATCAATTGCCAGGTCGGCGCCGAGTTTGAGCGCAACCTCGCGCTTGCCTTCGACGGGCTCGAGCAAGACAACCTTGGTGGCGCCGGCGTTTTTAGCAAGCTGCATCATGAGCAGACCGATCATGCCACCGCCGATAACGACAACTGTGCTGCCGGGCTTGATGTTGCACATATCGATGCCGTGCAGGCAGCAGGCGACGGGCTCGGTCATAGCACCCTGCTCAAAGCTGGTGTGATCGCCCAACTTGTAGACTTGCTGCATATCGACGGAGCAGTACTCGGCAAAGCCGCCGTTAACGGTGGTGCCGTAACCGGTCATATGCTCGCAGTAGTGGTTGATTCCGTCGCGGCAGGGTTCGCAGCAGCCGCAGGGATGGTTTGGGTCGATGCACACGCGATCGCCCGGTTTAAAGCCAGCGACGTCGCTGCCCACGGCCTCGACAACGCCCGCAAACTCATGACCAAGGATCGTGGGCGGGGTAACGTCGGCTGCACCCTTGTCGCCTTCGTAGATATGAACGTCGGTACCGCAGACGCCGCAAGCTTTGACGTTGATCAGAACGTCGCGCTTGCCCACGACCGGCTTTGCCGATTCCTCGACTCTGAGGTCGTGCTTTCCATAGAAGACCGCGCTTTTCATGGTGACTCCTTAACGTGGCGGTGGATATTGTAATGAAGTATAGGCATGTCTACAGGTACAGACAAGCACATCTAGACAAGTTGAAAAGAAATATAAATTGCCGCCATCAGCTATGTCAGATTTAGCAGGCAAAATACTGGACTTATACCGTTTACGGCCAATAATCAACCGTTTACCGACCGTAGTATTAATGCTAACTTGTATAGATAAGTGATGTGATAAAACGTAAGTGCAAGAAGTCAGGGAAGCGGGCCCACCCGTCCTATTGCACGAGGTACACGCAAACGGCGCGTCTGCGGTCTCGAGTGAAGCCAAAACCGCAGTCGCTCCGAATGAAGAGAGGGGGATTCCCCGTCATGATGCAAAAGATACAACGTTTCGGCGGTGCAATGTACACGCCTGCAATTCTTTTCGTATTTTCCGGAATCGTCGTCGGCCTGGGTACGCTGTTTACCACCGAGGCGATCTTTGGCGAGATGGCCACTGCGGGCCATCTTTGGTTTGATTGCTGGAATGTGCTGCTCCAGGGTGGTTGGACGCTCTTTAACCAGATGCCGTTGCTGTTTTGCGTAGCGTTGCCAATCTCGCTCGCGAACAAGCAGAACGCTCGCTGCTGCATGGAGGCTTTGGCCATCTACCTTACCTTCAACTACTTTGTAAGCACAATCTTGGGGCAGTGGGGCCCTGTCTTTGGTGTCGACTACTCTGTCGAGGCGGGCAGCGGTACTGGTCTTGCCACTATCGCAAGCATCAAAACGCTTGATATGGGCATCATGGGCGCGCTCATTATCTCTGGTATCGCCACGATGCTGCATAACAAGTTCTTCGACACCGAACTTCCTGAGTGGCTGGGCGTGTTCTCGGGCTCCGTGTTCATCTATATGATCGGTTTCTTCGTTATGGTTCCGGTCGCTCTTATCGCCTGCCTGGTGTGGCCGCATGTTCAGGCTGCTATCTCCGCCTTCCAGGGATTCATCCTTTCCGCCGGTACGTTTGGCGTGGGTGTCTTTGCTTTCTTCGAGCGCGTGCTGATCCCTACAGGCCTGCACCACTTTATCTATACGCCGTTCTATTACGACAACGCGGCGGTCAACGGCGGCATCTTTGCTGCTTGGGCCAACATCCTGCCCCAACTGGCTGCCGATCCGAGCATTGCTCTTAAGGATGCCGCACCCTGGGCTGCCTATACCTGCCCTGGTTGGACTAAAGTCTTCGGCTCGCTTGGCGTCGCCATTGCGTTCTATATGACCGCCAAACCCGAGCGCAAGCAGCGCGTCAAGGCTCTGCTGATCCCGGTCACCCTTACCGCTATGCTTTGCGGTATTACCGAGCCGCTTGACTTCACCTTCCTGTTCATCGCGCCCGGCCTGTTCGTCGTCCACTGCGTGCTCGGAGCGCTTGGCTGCATGGCTCAAAACCTCCTTGGCGTCGTGGGTATCTTCGACGGCGGCATCATCTCGATGCTCTCGTGGGACTGGCTGCCCCTTTGGGCCGCACACGGTCTGCAGTACGCCATCTCCATCCTTGTCGGTCTGTGCTTTACCGCTCTTTGGGTTGTGGTCTTCCGTTTCCTGATCGTCAAGTTCGACTTTAAGACCCCCGGTCGCGAGGATGACGATGTTGAGGTCGAGCTCAAGTCCAAGGCCGACTACAAGCAAAAGCAGGGCGGTGCTGCTGCTGGCAAATCGGTCGCCCAGAGTAAAGACGATGAGCGCTTGGTGCTTGCCGAGAACATCCTCGATCTGCTCGGTGGCGCGGATAACATCATCGATGTAACTAACTGTGCTACCCGTCTGCGCGTTAACGTCAAGGACAAGAGCGTCGTTGCACCCGAGGCTTCCTTCAAGGCGATCGGTACGCATGGCTTGGTGGTCCAAGGTCAGTCAATCCAGGTCATCATCGGCCTTACCGTCCCGCAGGTTCGCGAGAAGTTCGAGAGTCTTCTGAAGTTCGAGAGTCTTCTGTAAACCATCGTCCATCGAAACAATCGGCCTTGCAGAGCCGGTATGCACCGCAAGGCCGATTCTAGAGATAAAAAACTCCACTTCTAGGTAACAATTCCAAACCGTACAGGCCGCGTGCGGGGATGGATTGAGCAAGCGGCCAGAATGAGGAGGACATCATGTCCAAGAAAAACTATGCCGTGACCATTGCCGGCGGTGGCTCTACCTTCACCCCGGGCATCGCTCTGATGCTGCTTGAGGAGCGCGACCGCTTTCCGGTCAACAAGGTGACCTTCTACGATAACAACGCCGAGCGCCAGGAGACCGTGGCCAAGGCCTGCGAGATCTACTTCCACGAGAACGCCCCCGAGGTTGAGTTTAGCTACACCACCGACCCCGAGACCGCATTCACCGGGACCGATTTCGTCCTTGCTCACATCCGCGTCGGCCTGTACGCCATGCGTGAGCTCGACGAGAAGATTCCTCTCAAGTACGGCTGCGTTGGCCAAGAGACCTGCGGTGCCGGCGGTATCGCCTACGGCATGCGCTCCATCGGTGGTGTCATCGAGATCCTCGACTACATGGAGAAGTACAGCCCCAACGCCTGGATGCTCAACTACTCCAACCCCGCGGCCATCGTCGCCGAGGCCTGCCGCGTGCTGCGCCCCAACAGCCGCATCATCAACATCTGCGACATGCCGATCGACCTTATGGATAAGATGAGCCGTATGTGCGGCATCAAGGATCGTCGCGAGCTGCAGTATAGCTACTACGGCCTCAACCACTTTGGTTGGTGGAGCAAAATCTACGACAAGGACGGCAACGACCTTATGCCGCAGATTAAGGAGCACATGGCTAAGAACGGCTACCTGGACGGCATCGAGCACGAGGCCGGTAAGGAGCAGCATGTCGAGGAGAGCTGGATTCACACCTTCGGCAAGGCCAAGGATGTCTATGCTGTCGATCCCGAGACGATTCCCAATACCTACCTCAAGTATTACCTGTACCCGGACTATGTCGTCGAGACGTCCGACCCCAACTACACTCGCGCCAATGAGGTTATGGACGGCCGCGAGAAGAAGGTCTTTGGCGCTTGCCGCGACATCATCGCCAAGGGTACGGCCAAAGACGGCGGCTTTGAGCCAGATGTACATGCCAACTACATCGTCGACCTTGCCTGCGCACTGGCCGAGAATACGCTCGAGCGCTTCCTGCTGATCGTCCCCAACGATGGCGCTGTGCCCAACTTCGACCCGACGGCCATGGTCGAGGTGCCTTGCATCGTCGGTTCCAACGGCTTTGAGAAGATCTGCCAGGGCCCGATTCCGCAGTTCCAGAAGGGCCTGATGGAGCAGCAGGTTTCCGTCGAGAAGCTCGTTGTCCAGGCTTGGGTCGAGGGCAGCTACCAGAAGCTCTGGCAGGCGCTCACGCTCTCCAAGACCATTCCTTCGGCAAGCGTTGCCAAGCAGATCCTGGACGAGCTCATCGAGGCCAACAAGGATTTCTGGCCCGAGCTTAAGTAAGGACTACTGTCTCGAACCCTCACGCATCTCTGCTTCATTTGCGCCGTCGTGGTGTCCGGATTCGCCCGGATGCTGCGGCGGCGCTATACTTATGCAGTTTGAAGTACCTGTACCAAAAGGAGCTGTCGTGTCCCTTTCCATCGGTATCGTGGGCCTGCCCAACGTGGGCAAGTCGACGCTGTTCACCGCGCTTACCAAAAAGACCGGCCTTGCCGCCAACTACCCGTTTGCCACGATCGACCCCAATGTGGGCATCGTCGATGTGCCCGATAGCCGCCTGCAAAAGCTCGCCGACATCGTCAACCCCGGCCGCATTGTGCCGGCTACGGTCGAGTTCGTCGATATCGCTGGCCTGGTGAAGGGTGCCAACGAGGGCGAGGGCCTGGGCAACCAGTTCTTGGCAAACATCCGCGAGACCGACGCCATCTGCGAGGTCGTGCGCTACTTTAAGGACCCCAACGTCATGCGTGAGGTGGGCCGCACGGGCGAGTTCGTCGACCCCGCCGGCGATGCCGACACCATCATGACCGAGCTCATTCTGGCCGATATGGGCACGCTCGAGAAGCAGCTGCCCAAGCTCGAGAAGGAGGCCAAGCGCGACAAGGAGCTCATGCCCAAGTTCGAGGTGGCCAAGCGCCTGCTTGCCTGGCTCAACGAAGGCAAGCGCGCCGCGTCCATGGAGATGACCGATGAGGAGCGTGCCGCCGCCAAGGGCCTGTTCCTGCTCACCATGAAGCCCATCCTGTATGTGGCCAACGTGGACGAGGATATGCTCAACGACGATCTGGCCCCCATCGACGGCGTCAAGCCGCTGCCTATCTGCGCCAAGATCGAGGCCGAGCTTTCCGAGCTCGATCCCGAGGACGCCGTCGACTACCTGGAGAGCCTGGGCTTGGAGCAGCCCGGCCTGGACGTGCTCGCTCAGGCTGCCTACAAGCTGCTCGGCCTGCAGTCGTTCTTTACGGCCGGCGAGATGGAGGTCAAGGCCTGGACGGTTCGTCAGGGTGCGACCGCCCCGCAGGCCGCCGGTGTCATCCACACCGACTTTGAGCGCGGCTTTATTAAGGCCGAGGTCATTGGCTATGACGACTACATCGAGCTCGGCGGCGAGCAGGGCGCCAAGGCCGCCGGCAAGCTGCGTATTGAGGGCAAGGACTATGTCATGGCCGATGGCGACGTCGTGCACTTCCGCTTTAACGTGTAAGGGCGACGCGCATGTTTAAATATGGCAAAAAAGCCGGCTACATGGGCATGGCGCTGCTCGTACTTGCGGTGATTCCGCTGGTGGTTGCAGCGTGTGTTATCCCCAACATTGGCCCCGAGGTGGCAACGAAGTTTAACGCCGCCGGCGAGGTGACGCGCTGGGGTAAGAGCTACGAGCTGCTGGCACTGCCAGTGCTCAACCTGCTGCTGAGCGTGGCGACGTACTTTACGGCGGGACGCCAGGCAAAGAACAACGAGGACTCCGCTGTGATGGCACGTCTTGCGTGCGAGCGCTACCTGCGCAACGGCTGCATCACGGGCGTGTTCCTCAACGTGATCAACGTCTACTTTATGTATTCGGCGATTACTGGAACGGGCTTTGGCTTTGGTTTCTAGCTTGTCCTTTTAGGCAACGAGCCTGCACGCATATTCAATGGCTGCTGCGAGGCCGCCGCTCGATCGTGGTTTAAAGACCATATCGGCGGCGGCCTCGTTTTCGTATCCGGCGCCGCGAAGGGCAAGTGCGATACTGGCTTCCAGGAGAAGGGGCAGACCGCGTTGGCTGGTTGCGATTACGGCAGCCTGATTGAGCGAGCAGCTGTGCGCTTGGCATTGGATGGCAAGTTCACCTTGCGCCGGGCAAGGGACCAGAACGGCGGCGACGCGACTTGATAGCAATGCAAATGCTGTGCGCTCATCGGGCGAAAGGCATTCAGCTTCAACGACGACGAGCTTGGGCGGCGCGCTGTTTGTGCGAAGCGTGGCTCGGTACATGCGGACCGAAGAACCCGACATAGAAAACTCCTGTGTATTCGGCAAAACGTAAACTATAGTTTACGTTTATGTTCGGCTCCATTTCAAACTCGGCTGCATGGACGAACGTGCGAAACAGATTCTTGGCAGGCGGGTCGAAGAGACACGCAGGAACCTTGGTATCTCCAAGGTTGATTTTTGTGTGGCGACAGGAATCAGCCGACCCTACCTCGACCGAATCGAAGATGGGACGGCAAATTTCACGCTCAAGGTTCTATTTAAGATCGCACCCGCACTCGGCATGACGGTGTCAGAACTTCTCGAGGGTATCGAATAGGGCGTTCCCCCGCTGTATTTGACGCTCTTTGGGCGGGTCCCCCTGGTTGCGATGTGCAAAATCGCGAGTATTCAGCACCAGTTCGGCCGTAGATGGTAGCTCGAGCGGCTGGCTTTGCCTTTTTGACAGTAGATAATCCACACGCTAAATAAAAATGAGGAATAAATATTTACTAAACGGACCCTTCGTCCTAAAAGTTCGTCTAATAATCGGCCGATTCTATGCGTCCGGAGGAGAAATTGCAGAATACTCCGATTTTTGCACGGCCCGAGGGGGACCACCTGTCGTTTAAGGCTGCGATAAGCGGAACTGCCTTAGGGATTACGCCATCGGGATGCGGTCGTGGTTGACTTGGCTGTAGAACAGGCGCTGAATCTCGGCCGCATCACGTGACTGGCCGAGTGCCCACATGGTTTTGGCCACGAGCGTCTCGGTGGTCATGTCATCGCCGCGCAGAATGCCCGGATGATCGGCGTAAGCGCGGCCGACCTCATAAACGCCCAGATCGAGGCCCTCTTCGGGGACCTGCGTGGTCATAACGACAGTGCGGCCCGAATCGACCCAGCGGAAAATAGCCTCCTGGAACGACTCGCCCGACTCACCAAACTCGGGGATACCGCCAATGCCAAAGGTCTCAAGGATTACAGCATCGTAGCTATCGGCAAGGGCGTCGAGGATGCCCGGGTTTACGCCGGGCGTAAGCTTGAGTACAAATACGCGCGGGTCGATGCTGTCGTAGAAACGCACCAGGTTTTCGCCCTGATGCGTGCCGTGAAGCCCATTGCGCACGATGCGGTCGTTGCGGATATAGGCGATGGGCGGATAGTTGACGCTAATAAACGCGTTAAAGCTCATGGTGCGCTGCTTGCGGGCGCGCGTACCAGCAATAGCGACGCCGCCAAACACGATTGAAACATCGTGCGAATGCTCGTCGAGCGCATAGAGCAGGCTCTGGTACAGGTTGAGCTTGGCGTCGGTAAAGGGATTGCCCATGGGCTTTTGCGAGCCGGTGAGCACGATGGGCTTGGGGCTGTCCTGGATCAGATACGAAAGTGCTGCCGCGGTGTAGCTCATGGTGTCGGTGCCGTGAAGGACTACGAAGCCGTCGTGATCGGCATAGCCTTCGACGATGACATCGCGGATGCGCATCCAGTCGCTCGGGCGCATATTGGTGCTGTCGATGTTCATGGGCTGCACGATGTTGAGCTCGCAGAGGCCCGAGATCTCGGGGACGCTCTGGGCGAGCTCCTCACCGGTCAGGGCGGGGGAGAGGCCGTTGCCGTCCTCGGTCGATGCGATGGTGCCGCCCGTGGCGATGAGAAGGATGCGCTTCATGCTGGTATTCCTATCGTATTTGCCGCCGCAAGGGCGGAGTCGTTCGGCAGTATTGTGGCACAGGGCGTCCAATGTTCAAACGTATTACATCATCCGTGACGTTTAGCAACATTTCAATCGCCACCAAAAAAGGGTGCAGGTCGTGCGTTTGCCGTGCGCTGATGGCTGCGAGGGACGAGAAACCCCATATAACGTGTACACTATGAAAGATATTTTCGTTCATTCACGCGGGTGGGCACCGGCTCCCCGCCAACAAGAGGGGGAAACCATGGATCAAAAGGCTTCCGCAAAGGTCCTCGTACTCGACTTTGGTGCGCAGTACGGTCAGCTCATTGCCCGTCGTGTCCGCGACCTCAACGTGTATTCCGAGATTGTGCCCTGCGACATCTCGGCCGATGAGATTCGCGAGATGAATGCCTCTGCGCTCATCCTTTCTGGTGGCCCGGCCTCCGTGTATGCCGAGGACGCTCCGTCCATCGATCCTGCTATCTTTGACCTGGGTCTTCCCGTCCTGGGCTTCTGCTACGGCCATCAGATCACGGCCGTGACGCTCGGCGGCAAGGTCGGCCACTCCGAGGTGGGCGAGTACGGCCGCGCCACCATCACGCGCACGGCCGGCGCCAAGCTCTTTAACTCCACGCCTATGGAGCAGACCGTGTGGATGAGCCACCGCGACGCCGTGTCCGAGGTGCCCGAGGGCTTTACCGTTACCGCCAGCACCGACGTGTGCCCGGTTGCCGCCATGGAGTGCGTCGAGCGCAAGATCTTCACCACGCAGTTCCACCCCGAGGTCAAGCACTCCGAGTACGGTCAGCAGCTGCTGAGCAACTTCCTGTTTGAGATCTGCGGCCTGGAGCCCAACTGGAGCATGGACAACCTGGTCGAGACCATGACGGCCGAGTTTCGCGAGAAGGTCGGCGACGACCGCGTGATTCTGGCCCTGTCCGGTGGCGTCGACTCCTCCGTCGTGGCTGCGCTGGGCGCCCGCGCCGTGGGCAAGCAGATGACCTGCGTGTTCATCAACCACGGCCTGCTGCGCAAGGGCGAGCCCGAGCAGGTGGAGGAGGTCTTCACCAAGCAGTTTGACGTCGACTTTATTCACGTTCACGCCGAGGACCGCTATGCCGAGCTTCTGGCCGGCGTGACCGAGCCCGAGGAGAAGCGCCGCATCATCGGCACGCAGTTCTGGAAAGAGTTCTTTGCCGTGGCGCAGCAGCTCGAGACCGATGGCAAGCCGGTCAAGTACCTGGCTCAGGGCACCATCTATCCCGACATCATCGAGTCCGGCGCTCGCAAGACGGGCGGCAAGACGGCCACCATCAAGAGCCACCACAACCTGATCCCGTTCCCCAAGGGCGTGCACTTCGACCTCATTGAGCCGCTCGATCATTTCTTTAAGGACGAGGTCCGCGCGCTTGGTCTGGCGCTCGGCCTGCCGGGTCACATCGTGTTCCGCCAGCCCTTCCCGGGCCCGGGTCTGGCCATCCGCATCATCGGTGCGGTCGATAAGGAGAAGCTCGAGATCCTCAAGAACGCCGACGCTATCGTGCGCGAGGAGCTGGATGCCTACAACCAGCGTCTGTTTGAGCAGACCGGCGAGCGCAACTCCGAGCACAGCTGCTGGCAGTACTTTGCGGTCCTGCCCGACATCAAGTCCGTTGGCGTTATGGGTGACGAGCGCACCTACCAGCGCCCGATCATCCTGCGCGCCGTCGAGTCCAGCGATGCCATGACCGCCGACTGGGCCAAGCTACCCTACGATGTCCTGGCCCGCATCTCTGGCCGCATCGTTGCCGAGGTTCCCGGCGCCAACCGCGTGTGCTACGACATCACGTCCAAGCCGCCTGCGACGATCGAGTGGGAATAAACGATATTCGTTGATTTCAAGCCTCTGACCTGCGAAAACAGGTCGGGGGCTTCTTATTTTGCAACCTCTGTGCAACCTTTGCGGTTTCGCGCCCCGTGAACAGGGGACGTAGCACTGTTCACGTCTGGGCCCATGTC
>URNI01000021.1 GCA_900549135.1 uncultured Collinsella sp. | reverse complement strand
TTACTGGCATAGACGATGAGCCCACGCAAATCGCCGGCAAGAATCGACTGACCGATGGTCGTGCACAGGCCGCGCACCGGATCGACCAGTGGATAGCGATCGGACCCTAGCTTGGGCCGGCGCGGCACCGGCGGCGTCGCAAAGCGTGCAGGATCGAGGTCGCCCAGTGAAAGCGGTGTGGGCGGATTGAGCGCGCCACCCGCATGTCCAATACAGCCCAGCAGCACATCGACCAAGCAGATAGCGCGTGCGGTCTGGGTGCTATTGGCATACGCAATGCCAATGCCGCCATGAAAGCCGGCGTCCACCACGGCAGCAGGCGCGGCGGCAGCCAGATCACGCGCCGTGGCGGCAATCTCTGCGGCCGGCACGTCGCACATCGACTCGGCCCACTCGGGCGTCCAAGCAGCGGCCGCCTGCGCCAGCTCGTCAAAACCTGTGGTGTAGCGGGCAACGAACTCGTGGTCGTACAGGCCCTCGGCAATCAACACATGGGCAATACCCAACAGCAGCGCCAAGTCACAGCCCGGGCGCACGCGCAGCCAGCGATCGGCAATAGCAGCCGAGCCGCTGCGCCGGGGGTCGACCACGATAATCTTCGCCCCACGGCGACGGGCATCGTTGAGCGCATCAACGGCCCCCATCGTCGATGAATCGACGATGGAACGCCCCAGGTACATGATGCAATCGGTATGCGCCAGGTCGGGGGCGGGACTATAGCCCAGGCTGTGCTCCCAACCGGTAAGTCGGCTTACCTCGCAGGCACCGTCTGCACCGTATACGTTGGGCGAGCCCAGCGCATGCATAAAACGACACGCCCAGTAGCGGTCGAACGAGGGCACGCCGAGCGTCATGCCCAGCGCGCGCGGACCATGCCCGTCAACAATCCCCCCAAGGCGCGCAGCGATCTGCGTAAACGCCTCGTCCCAGGAAATCGCATCGAACCCCGAGCCATCCTGGCGGCGACGCATAGGGTGCACGATGCGGTCGCGCTCGTCAAACGGCATTGCCAGGCGATGGCGTCCGCGGGCGCACAGGGCACGCGCCGCGCAAGGATGCCCCACAACCGGCAACTCGGCCACCACGCGACCGTCCTCAACGCGTGCCGCAAAGGCGCAATCGGCATAGCATCCCCCGCATGTGGTCACCACGGCGCGACCGTCACGCTTCATAGCAGATGCCATCTCGATTACCCCTTTCATCAGCCAAACACAACAGGCCAAAAGCCCGGCAACGAGCCCCAGACCCAAAAAGCCTCCCGCACGGCAACGCCCCGCGGGAGGCCCAACGTCAAACAGGCGGCACCTTACGCCTCGGACTTCTTAGCGTAGATAAACCAGTAGCCGAGCGCGACCAGAACCGCACCGCCCACGATGTTGCCCAGCGTGGCGGCGGACAGGTTAAACGCAATGCCCGCGGCGTTGAGCGCATCGGCGCCGGCGACCTTGGCACCATAGCCGCATGCATGCATCACGGCGCCCATGGGCAAAAAGTACATGTTGGCGACGCAGTGCTCAAAACCGCAGGCCACAAAGGCGGCGATAGGCAGCAGAATGCCCACGACCTTATCGACCACGGTCTTGCCGGCGGTACCGATCCACACGGCAAGGCACACAAAGATATTGCACAGGATGCCGCGGAAGAAGATCGTCACCCAGTCGATCGTCACCTTGCCGGCGGCGACGCTCACCATGGAATTGGCGACCGCCTCGCCGTTGAGCTTGTAAATGCCGGCCATATACACCAAAAAGACGATGAACAAGGCACCGACAAAATTGCCGACCCACACGACGACCCAAGCCTTGAGCATCTGAGCCAGGGTGATCTTTTTGCTCTTGAGCGCGCAGACCATAAGCGAATTGCCGGTAAACAGCTCGGCGCCGCACACCAGCACCAGCACCAGGCCCAGGCAAAAGCACAGGCCGCCCACGACGCGTTGGGCGCCCCAGCCCAGCGTGCTATCGCTCAAGAACACGGTAAAGAACAGGCCGCCGAAGGCAATGAACGCACCGGCGAACATCGCCAAAACAAAGGCCTTTGCGACCGGCAGGTTGGCCTTGGTCACGCCGGCGGCCTCGGTCTTGGCCTCGATCGCGGCGGGCGCAAGGCAATCGGGAGCGGGATATTCTGCCTTGGAATCTGCCATGTCAATCACTTCTTTCCTAATCAGCAGGGACAAGCGCTCCTATTTCTCTTGTCCCAAGCGGACAAAGTGGGAAAAGTCGTTGGCGGCCACGGCGTCGTATACGGCGTCGACGGCCTCAAAGACCTCCGGGGACATGGGGTTGTAGAACTCCGTGTCGCCCGGCTGAATCCCAACGAAGACGATATCATCACACGATTGTTCAATCTCTTCGATCAAAATCGACAAAGGAAGCGAATGCGTGCTGAACATCGACTTGCGGGCCACATCGCGCTTGTCGAGCAAACGGATGGACCCGACGGGCAGTGCCATGTCGGCGGCATCGACCAAGACCAGGCGAGGCGGACGCTCGCGCTTGACCTCGATGATGTCATCCTCGGGCGTCTGACCGCCATCGATGGTGTACCAGCCGGCAAGAGGCGCGTCCTCCATCTTTTTGGAGAGCACGGGGCCGGCGGCATCGTCGGCACGCAGCACGCTTCCCGCCGTGAGCACGATACCCGCAAACGGGGCGCCGTTCACACGACCATCCACAACGCGACCCATTACTGCAACCTTCCCGTCAGGTACACGCCCGACACATCGCGCACGCGCTCAACCAGATCGCGGAACTTCATCAGAAACGCGACCTGCTGGGCATGCAGGCCAAAGTCGTCGTCGAACACCGAGATGCCGGCCTTGGCAGATCCGCGAAAACCGCGCTCGTCGAGCAGCGTGTCGCAGGCCTCGAGCAGCGACGGCACCGCCGCCTTGTCGAGCTGGCACTCGCCAAAGGAGCGGATGGCCTCGAACTTGGTCTTGGCCTCCCCCTCCGGCAACGCGTTGACGAGTGAATAGAACACATCCACCGGCACCGACAGGCGCGGCTCAAAGCAATCGAGCACGCCGGTGTGGTGGCCCACGGCGAGCGTGTAGTACAGCACGTCGCAGGCCTCCTGGGGAACGTCTTCCTCGGTCTCCACAAACTTACGCGTGAGCTCATAGAAGACCACCTGGTCGGGCGCATGGCCCAGGCAGGGGTCGGCGACGCCCTCGGCGGCCTCGTCGCTTGCGCGCGAGGCATCGCCAAAGGAGCCGCCGAGCATGCCGGGGCCCGCAAAGTAACCAGAGCGGTCCGTGAGCTCCATCTAGCGACCTCCGGCTAGCACCAGATCCTGCAGCGCCGAGTAGACCTCAACGCGGCGCGGATCGTCCTGCTTGTCGATGAGCAGTGCCATGGCACCGCGGATATCGCCCTTGGGCGCACCCTCGAGCGTGTCCATAAACTCGTTGGCCAGGTCGCGGCCGTAACGGTAGCCGCTCATGGCGCGAGCCTCGCGCTCGATGGCAACGCGCAGCTTGTACGGCACGCCGGGGTGCAGGATATCGGCCTGCTCGCCGGCGGCCTCCACCGTGGTCTCGGCATGGAGCTTTTGGTCCAGCAGGCCGAGGGCCATGGCAAAGCCGTAGATGGTCTGCGCGGGGCTGGGCGGGCAGCCGGGGATATAGACATCGACCGGCAGAATCTTGTCCGTGCCGCCCCAGACGCAGTAGTTGTCATAGAAGATGCCGCCGGTGCAGCCGCACGCGCCATAGGACACCACGATCTTGGGATCGGGTGCAGCCTCAAAGGCGCGCAGGGCCGGCATGCGCATGGCACGCGTCACGGCGCCGGTGTACAGCAGCACGTCGGCGTGACGGGGCGAGGGCACGACCTTGATGCCAAAGCGCTCGACGTCGAAGACGGGCGTGATGGAACCGAAGATCTCGATCTCGCAGCCGTTGCAGCCGCCGCAGTCAACGCGGTAGACGTACACCGAGCGCTTGATCTTCTTAAGAAGGGTCGCCTTGGCCTTCTCGATGCTCTCGTCGAGCTCGATCTTGGTCGGGCGGTACTGAAGCCGCTCGGGCAAAAGCGTGGGTTCGGCCATGGTTACTCCTCCTTCGTATCAAAATCCATGATGATGCCCTCGACCGGCGCCGGACCGGCGGGAATCTCGGGCGCATCGGGGTTGAGCTCGCGGTCGATATACTCCGGGTTCACGCCGTGGCCGCCCAGATACTCCATGCCGGGGCCCTGGGGCTCACCGGACGCAAGCGTCTCGTTGGCAGCCATTCCGCGCGCGTTGCCGGTCTTTACGGCCGAAGCGGCGCGCAGGGCGTCGAGCTCGCGCTTGCACTCCTGGCACATACCGACGGTACGGGCAGCCTGCTCGGCCTCCATGCCGCCGGCCTTTTGCAGCAGGCGCTTGGCGTAGTCGATCTCCTTGTGCGGGGCAAACGGCTTGCCGCAACGCGAACAGTGCTCGAGCGTATAAACGCTCTTGCTGGTGAGGTCGTCCTTGCTCATGACGGCCAGCTCAAACTCCTCGGTGAGCTTGATGGCCTCCATGGGGCAGGCTTCCTCGCAGCGGCCGCAGAAGATGCAGCGACCATAGTCGATCGACCAGGTAATGGTATCGGCCGCAAGGTCGGTGTCCATGCGAATGGCATCGGCCGGGCACGCCACGCCGCAGGCACCGCAGGCGATGCAGAGCTCGGCATTGTGCTCGGGCTTGCCGCGCATGTCCTTGTTGGTGGGGAACGGCGCAAACGGGTACTTGACCGTCGCGTCGCCGGCCTTGGCGTTGACCTTCCAAAGCTTCAGCATATTAGAGCGCCTCCTCATCGAGCGGAGCGGCCATGGTGCCCTCGCCCGCAAGCGGCGACTTGTCGCGCCAGACGTTCTCGAACTGCTCCTTGTCGAGCACGTGGTCGCGCTTGGCGGCGACATCGGTCACCGTCACGCGGTCGGTGCAGGAATAGCACGGGTCGAGCGAGCCAACGATCAGCGCCGCATCGCCCACGGTGTTGCCGCGGAACATGTAGCGCAGGACCGGCCAGTTGCTGTACGTGGCCGCCTTGGCGCGCCAGCGGTAGCACTTCTGGTTGTTGCCGAGCATGGCCCAGTGCACGTCCTCGCCGCGCGGCGCCTCGGTGGCGCCGATGGCGTACTTGTGCGGGGTGTACTTCCAATCCGTGGTGAGGATGGGGCCCGACGGGCAGTTCTCGAGCATGGTCTCGATCATATCGATCGAATCGTAGACCTCCTGGATGCGAACGGCGGTACGGCCGAAGGCATCGCAGGTGTCAGCCGTGGCGGCGTGCATCTTTTGAACGTCCGGATCGGCGTAGCCGTCGAAGGGATGGTCGAAGCGCACGTCGCGGGCATAGCCCGAGCCACGCATGAGCGGGCCGACCGGCGAGAAGTCGCGTGCGATCTTGCGGTCCAAGATGCCGATGCCACTCGTACGCTCAATAAAGTTGGGCGTGGAGAGCAAGACGTCGACGAGCTCCTGAACCTCGGAGCGCAGCTGGTGGATGGTCGTGAGCGTGGAGAGCTTCTGCTCGGCCAAAATGTCGCGACGCACGCCGCCGATCACGTTGAGGCCGTAGGTCTTGCGGTGACCGGAGAGCTTCTCGGCCAGGTCCATGGACTTCTCGCGGACGCGGAAGAACTGCTGGAAGCCGGAGTCGAAGCCGGTGTAGTGCGATGCGAGGCCAATATTGAGCAGGTGTGAGTGCAGACGCTCGACCTCGAGCATGATGGCGCGGATGTACTGGGCGCGCGGCGGGACATGAATGCCCTGGGCGCGCTCGACGGCCTCGGCATAGGCCACCGAGTGGGCGCAGCCGCAGATGCCGCAGATGCGGTCGGCGAGGAACGTCACGGCGTCATAGTTCAGGCGCGTCTCGGCGACCTTCTCCATGCCGCGGTGCACGTAGAACAGACGGTAGTCGGCATCGACGATCGTCTCGCCCTCAACGAACAGGCGGAAGTGGCCGGGCTCGTCGGAGGTGATGTGCAGCGGTCCCATGGGGACAAGCGTAGTCTCCTTACCCTTGGTGTCGGCCAGGAATTCGTAGTTTTCCATGTCGCTCGCGGGGGCGGGGCGGAAACGGTAATCCATCGAATCCTTGCGCAACGGGTACAGCCCGCTGGGCCAATCGTCGGGAAGCACCAGGCGACGGCGGTCGGGCAGACCCTCGGGAATCAGGCCAAACATATCGCGCAGCTCGCGCTCGCCCCACACGCAGGCGGGGACGAACGGCGTCACGGACGGGAACGTCATCTTGGCGGGGTCGACCTCGGCACGCACGGTAACCCAGCCGGGGTCCTCCCCCTCCATGGAGATGACGTAGTACACGGCGTAACGGCCGCACAGGCTGCGCTCGTCGTTGCCGACAATCACAGGAATCCAGCCGTAGCGCTCGTAATACAGGTAGTGGACGGCCTCGGGCAGACGGTCCAGCTTGACGGTGATCGTCAGCTGGTCCTCGCACTGCCATTCGACCTTCTCGATAGCGCCCGGCACTGCAGCACGCAGGGCCTCGACGTGGCTTTCGCAGCGACGAGCGTAGTCCTTCTTTTCAGGTTCTGCCATGGTGCTAATTCACCTCACTTGTCTTGGTCTGGGAACTGAACACCATGCGGTAGAGAGGGGCCTCGTGGAGCTCTTCGACGCTCTGGTTCAAAACGACGGACGTTGCATCCTCGACGCCGCTCGTAATGGCGACCGGGGTGGCGATACCGAACCACATGACCACGATCGCGAGGGCGATCTCGGGGATGATCATGAGGGCGGGCACCTCGTGGCGCTTCATGCCCTCGGGCGCCTTGCCGAAGATGGACTTGAGCGCGATGCCGGTAAGGGCGAAGTACACGCCGGTGAGGCCGATGGCCACGAGCACGACCACCCAGATGGGACCGGACTGGACGCCGGCCACGAAGGTGAGGAACTCGGAGATGAACAGGGCGAACGGCGGGAAGGCGGCGAGCGCGAGCAGGGCGATGATGGTGAGCGCTGCCGTGACGGGAGCGATCTCGACGACGCCCTTGATCTTGTTCAGGTCGCGGGTGTGGTAGATGTGCTGGATGTTACCGGCCATGCAGAAGGCGAGCGCCTTCGTGAAACCGTGGAAGATGCAGTGCAGCAGGCAGGCGGCGATACCGAGCGGACCACCGATACCCAGGCACAGCGCGACCACGCCGACGTTGTCGACGGAGGAGTACGCGAAGCGGCGCTTGATATCGTCCTGCTTGAAGATGCACAGGGCAGCCACCAGGATGGACAGCGTGCCCAGGATGAGCAGGAGCGTTCGCGGATAGGTGTCGCCCACCGTGATGATGGACAGGGAGTAGAAGCGGATAATCACCAGCATGGCGCACTTGAGCAGCACGCCCGAGAGCAGCGCGGAGACTGGGCTCGGAGCCTGGGAGTGCGCGTCGGGCAGCCAGGTGTGCATGGGGAACAGGCCCGCCTTGGTGCCGAAGCCGATCACGATAAACGCGAACGCGAGGCGTACGAGCATCGGGTCGAACTGGTCGGCGTAGGGCATGATGGAGGTAAGGAAGGCTGCCTCATGCGCGTTGGGCATGATATCGGCGGCGTTCGCGTAGATGAGCAGCGTGCCGAACAGGCCGAAGGCCACACCGGCGGTGCAGACCATCGCGTACTTCCAAGACGCCTCGAGCGCCTGCTTGTTCTTGTAGATGCCCACGAGGAACACGGTCGACAGCGTAGTGGCCTCGACCGCCGCCCAGGTGAGGATGATGTTGTTGGACAGGCAGGCGAGCAGCATCGTGAAGACGAACAGGCTAAACAGCGCGTAGTACTGCTTGGTGCGCTCGACCGGCATGGTCTTCTCCTCGATATCGATCTTGATATAGGAGATGGAGTACACGCCGGTGATGAACCCAATGATGCCTACCAGAAGGACGAAGATCGACGAGAGCGAATCGAGATGGAGCCACAGGCCCAAGGCGTCGATATTCTGCCCGCTCGAGAGCATGGTTCCCGCGGTGACGACCGAAAGGACAAGGGTCGCCGCGACGGAGATGGTGTTGAGCCCCGCGAAGACGTTGTAGGACGTCGTCTTGGGGAGCGCAGCCATAATCAGGGAGAACACGAGAGGACAAGCGAGCAGGGCGACCGTCAGCATTGAAACATCCATGGCCTACCCCTTCAATTCGGTCAGGTCGTGGGAGTCGAGCGACTTGGTGTCGTTCCAGATCCTCACGACGACGGCGGACATGATGATGACGGCGAAAATGGCGTCGGTGGCGATGCCGATCTCGATGATCTCGGGGGCCGTGGGCGCGAGCAGGGCGAGCGTCACGTGGCTACCGTTCTCCATAAGGCAGTACCCGAAGATTTGCTTGAGGATGTTGCGCTGGGAGATGATGCACGTGAGGCCGACGAAGAAGTGCGCGAAGCTGATGGCGAGGGCCGGAGTAGCCACCTCAGCGGTGGGCAGGCTCAGGCGCGTGACCACCGCGAAGCAGATGGCCACCTCCAGACCGGTGAGGATGATGGTCCAAGCCGGCTTGAAGGAGGAGCTCAGCGTGCTATCGGCAGGCGAACCCATCTTTTTGTAGGCACGGTTGAGAATGAACGGAACGAGGATCACCTTGGTGACGAAGGCCGACGCGGCCCACATGAGAAGCTCGGTGGCACCGGTGGTGAGGCCCAGGGTGAGCAGCATGCCCACCAGGACAACCGACTGGATCGCGTACCACTTAATGGCGGACGGGATGGTCTTCGAGACGACCACCATGGTGGAGGTCACGATCAGAAGACCGCCCAGGATATTGACTAACGAATAACCCATGTCCTACCTCCTAACCCATCCAACTAGAGGACAGAGGACCGGCGACGACGACCATGATCATGAGGACGACGAACACGAACGCCATGGCGCGCGGAAGGGGCTGGCCGGCGGCCACGGTCTCGCTCGGCTCACCGGGCAGGACCTTACCCATCCAACGCAGGAACCATGCGAAGGTGGCGACGGTCTCGACGACCATGACGCACACGAGGACGAAGATGACCGTGTTGGAAGCACCAACCGCGAAGCCACCGGAAATAATCTGGAACTTGGAGAAGAACGTGCTCATGGGGGGCACGCCGGCGATAGCGGTCGCGGCGACCGCGAAGCCCACGCCCGTGACCGGGTACTTCTTCATGAGGCCCTGGATCTTGGGCAACATACGGGTTCCCAGCGTGAAGCTGAGGGAGCCGGCGATGAGGAAGAACAGGGTCTTGGTGAACGCGTGGTTGAAGATGTGCTCGACGGCGCCGTTGAACGCCATCTGGCTTCCGAACACGGAGAGGCCCAGGCCGAAGAACACGTAGGCGAGCTGCGCGATCGTCGAGAAGGCGAGCAGGCGCTTCATATCCTTCTGGGGCAGGTACATGAGGAAGCCGAAGAGCATGGTCACGACGGCGTCGATGATGGCGACCCAACCGACGATCTCGGGGATATCGCCGGCACTCGCAAGAGCGCGGTCGAACACGCACACGCCGACCTTCACCATGGACGCGCCATGGAGGTAGGCGGAAACGGGCGTGGGGGCCTCCATTGCGGAGGGCAGCCACATGTAGAGCGGGAACTGGGCGGACTTGGCCCAAGCGGCGAACAGGATGAGCAGCAGCACGACGGTCTTCATACCGGAATCGAGCTGGGAGATCGCGCTCAGCGCGAACGTGCCGGTTCCGGCGAACAGGAAGGCCGCGCCGATGTAGAGTCCCAGAGCGCCGATATGGGTGATGATGAGCGCCTTCATACCGGCCTTCTTGGCCGTGGGCGTCATGTAGTAGCTGATGAGGCCCCAGGAGCACACGCCGGTGATCTCGAAGAAAACGAGCTGGCCGACGATGGTGGAGCTGTAGGCGAGACCGGCCATGGCGCCGATGAACGTGGAGAAGTACACGTAGAAGCGGCGACGGGGCGCGTCGGGATGCTCCTTGTTCTTATCGCTCATGTACGGGAACGAATAGATGACGACGAGCAGGCCGATAGCGACGAACGCGGGTGCGAGCAGCGTGCTCATCCGGTCGAATATGAAGCCCATGACCAAGGTCTGGCCCATACTCGCCCAGGTTACATCGACCGCGTTCATGCCGTTTCCGGCAAACGTCGCGGCCAAGCCAACGGAAGCGACCGTGGCGATGCCGCCGGCAAAGGCGCAGATCCATTTAGCGTAGGGACGCGGCAGCATGACGATGAGCAGGGAGCCCAGCATGGGGACGGCGATCGCCACCATGGCAAAGAGGGACAAGCTCGATTCGATTGACATAGTTTCTCCCTTCTCCCTACACGCCTACGACGACGAAGACGAACGCGAGGACCGCGATGCCGACGACGGCCCAGGTCTGGTTACCGAGCACCTTGAAGCGCGAACGGGAAACGGAGTTCTCGAGCACGCCGCAGACGACGAAATCGACCAGGCACTTGACGAGGAAGACGACGGCGCCCACGAGAGCGGTGACGCCGATGGTCGCGGGCTCTCCCCAGGGGATGAAGATGGAGGTGAACCAAGCGACGACCACGACCTGCTTCATGCCCATGGCGAGCTTCATCATGGCCAGGGACGGGCCGGAGAGCTCGGCGAGCGGGCCCTCCTGGAGCTCCTGCTCGGCTTCGGCCTGATCGAACGGAAGCTTGCCGAGCTCCATATAGCAGGCGGCCGCGAAGGCGACGCCGGCGAGGATGACGGCGACGACGCTCGAGACGTTGCCCGTAACGATGTGCTGACCCATGGTCGCAATGTCCGTGGAGCCGCACACGATGGCGACGGTAAACAGCGCGATGAGCATGGACGGCTCGATGAGCACGCTCATGAGGAGCTCGCGGATACCGCCGAAGCCCGCGTAGGCGTTGGAGGAATCCACGCCGGACAGCGCGAAGAAGAAGCGGGACAGCGCGAGCGCGTACATGATGGTGATGGCATCACCAAAGACGGGCATGGGGCTCTCGAGCGTGAACATGGGCAGGCCCATGGCGAGCATGAACGACACCGCGAGGAACAGCGGCGGCATGATGCGCAGCACGAAGCTCGAGTCGGAACTCACGGACTCGGGACGCGCCATGAGCTTCGCGAGGTCCCGGTAATCCTGAAGGATGGACGGACCGCGGCGATTGTGCATCTTCGCGCGAATCACACGGGCGAGGCCGGAGAAGAAGGGCGCGACCAGCATGACCACGAGGCCCTGCGCCATCGCAAGAACGATGTTCATAATATCCTCTCCCCTCTCTAGACCATGACCACGGCGAGCACGAGGAAGACCACGAGCGCCGCGACGATGTAGCAGATGTATACGGAGTAGTTGCCGCCCTCGATCTTGGAGGCGAGGCCGGCCAGCTTATCGGCACCCTCGCTCGGTGCATCGACCAGGAAGCGGTCGGGCAGGGGCTCAACGCCCTGGGCGACACCGGTGAGCTTCTGGAACACGTGCGCGATGGACCAGCAGATCTTGGTGCATACCTCGCGCAGGGTGTAGAGCGGGCCCATGAAGAGCTCTACGTCTGACGCGAAGCTCGTGGCGACGACGGGCATGTGCTCGTTGGGCTCGTAGCCGCACGCCCAAGGGTCGGTCTTCTTAGCGGGGGCCTTGGTGCCGAGGCAGGACCTCAACACGAACGCGAGGCCGGTGAGGACCACGAGCGCGATGGCGATCGCGGGGGTGGAGGTGGCGGCACCGGAAATCTCGTTCACCAGAGACACGCCCGAGGTGGCTGTGATGGCAGAGCCGGCAAGCACGCTCTGGGCGACGTCGCCCAGAACCGGGGCGATGATGGGAGAGCCGATTCCCAGCACCACGCAGATGGCCGCGAGGAGCATCTGCGAGAACAACATCGGAGCCGGGGACTCCTTGGCGTTCGCGGCCTCCTGGGAACGAGGGCTGCTCGCGAACGAGACGCCGTAGGCCTTCACGAAGCACGTGACGGCCAGGGCACCGGTGATGGCGAGGGCGGCCGCGGAGGCGACGGCGAACACCATGACGACCGGGTCGGAGAGCGTCGAGATGTTGAACAGGGACTGGTAGGTGAACCACTCGGAAACGAAGCCGTTGAGCGGCGGGATAGCCGAGATGGCAAGGGCACCGATGAGGAAGCAGACGGCCGTGACCGGCATACGGCGGAACAGGCCGCCCATCTTCTCCATGTTGCGCGTACCCGTGGCATAGAGCAGGGAGCCCGCGCCGAGGAACAGCTCGCCCTTGAACATGGCGTGGTTGAGCGTGTGGTAGAGGGCGGCCATGAGCGCGATCGTCGCGATGACGTCGTTGCCCAAGGCGTGCGCCGTCATGGACGCGCCGACACCGAGCAAGATGATGCCGATGTTCTCGACGGAGTGGTAGGCCAGCAGGCGCTTAATGTCGTGCTCGTGGAGGGCGTAGACGACGCCCAGGACCGACGAGATGGATCCGAAGACCAGGACCATGAGGCCCCACCAGAGCTGGACGCCCGAACCCGCGAGCAGGTCGAGACCGACCTTGAGGATTCCCAGGATGCCGATCTTGATCATGCCGCCGGACATGAGGGCGGACACGTTGGACGGCGCCTCGGGGTGCGCCTGGGGCAGCCAGGAGTGCAGCGGGATGATACCGGCCTTCGCGCCAAATCCGAAGAACGCGAGGACGAAGCACGCGGAGGAGACGGCGGGTCCAAAGTCATGCGTACGGAAATCACTGAAGCTGAAGGAACCGCCCACGCCGTTGGTCATGAGCAGGAAGCTCGCCATGATGAGAACGAAGCCCACGTGCGCGATGACGAAGTAGAGCCAACCGCCCCTAATGGAGTTCTTGTTCTCCTCGATAACGACAAGGAAGTAGCTCGTAAGAGACATGAGCTCAAAGGCGACCAGGAACCAGAACACGTTGTCGGCGGTGATGACGAGCATCATCGAGGCGACGAAGGTGTTCATAAAGAAGCCGGCGCGCCCGACCTTGCCCGGGTACTCGTCGAAGTAGGACAGACCGTAGATGAAGCCCGCAAAGGCGAGAATCGAGATGAGGACCACGATCAGGCCCGCAAGGCCGTTGAGCAAGAGCTCGAGACGGGCGAACGGGAAGAAGAAGACCGTGTTGAGGGACGAAACGTCGCCAAGCACGGCCTCGAGGCCCGCGATGAACGACAGCACGGCCGCGACGGCGCCGATCAGGCAGCCGGCGGTCTTGGCGGCGTTGTCGGCCTTAATCAGCAGAACCGAGGCGAGCGCACCGATGCACGAGACGGCAAGCGATGCGATAAACAGCGTCATGCTATCCATTGTTTACGCTCCCTTCTGCTTTCTCGGACAGACCCTGGGCCACAGCGGTAACGTCGACGACCGGACCGTTTTCGATCGAGCGCAGGCGCTTGGCCTCGTCGAGCTCGCGATCGGCCGCGCCGCCCATGACGGTCAGCGCCTTGGTGGGGCACGCCGCCACACAATGCGGGCCGTCCGGATCGAAGGCGCACAGGTCGCACTTGACAGCGCAGGTGTACTGGCCGGGAGCCCACGTAAGCAGGCTGCTCAGGGACTTAGGATACGAAGGCGTCGGGTCGCACATGCCTGCGACACCGGCGATAGACGTGCCATCGGGATGGATGGCTCCGAAGGGGCACGCGATGGCGCACAGCCTGCACCCGATGCACTCCTGCTCCTTGACGTGGATGCGATCGCCATCGTGCTCGATGGCATTCACCGGGCAGACCTCGGCGCAGGGGGCACCCTCGCAATGGTGGCAGGCAAGGGCGGCCGAAATACCGCCGGTCTTCACGAGCGCCAAGCGCGGCGTATCCTGAAGACCCTGCATCCGGTGGGCGTCGGCACAGGCGGACTGGCATGTTCCGCAGCCGATGCACCTCTCCGGGTTGATGTCGATGAAGCGGTTCATCCCCACTTCCTTTCAAAATAACGGGCCGGGCTCCCGAACGTACGGGACGCCCGGCCCAAAAAGCCAACGAGAACGGGACTACACGATTTGGTTCACATGCGTCTCGTCATCGAACTTGGCGGCGCCAGGCTCAACGTCCTGGGGAGCGGCGGCGTCCACCAGAGCCTGCTTGAGCTCGGTGTACTGACGCTCGACCTCGCCCTCGGCCCAGACCTGGTCGGCGATAGCGTCGACCTGGCAGGCGGAGAACTTGTCCTCGGGCGTATGCGAGACCGGGTCGACCTTGTGCATGGTCAGCTCGTTGCACTTGCCGATCCACCACTGGTAGGTCATATAGACCGTGCCCTTGTTGATGCGGTCGCTCACGTCGGCGCGGCTGTATACCTGGCCGCGGCGGCTGTGGATCGAGACGATGTCGCCATTCTTGATGCCGCGTGCCTGGGCGTCCGCGGGATTCATGCGGACAAAGCCGGGCTCGTCGGCAAGCAGTGCCAGCGTCTTGCAGTTGCCGGTCATCGAGCGGCAGCTGTAGTGGCCGACCTCGCGGACGGTGCACAGGATGAGCGGGTACTCATCGTCGGGAAGCTCGGAGGGCGCCTCCCAGTCGTGTGCCATCAGGTTGGCGCGGCCGTCCTTGGTGGTGAACTTGCCACCAGCGAACATGTCGGGCGTACCGTGGTCGTTCACATCGGTGCTCTTGACGGGCCACTGGGCGTAGCCGCCCTCGGGAGCCATCTTCTCGTAGGTCGCGCCCACAAAGTTGGGGCACAGGCTAATGCACTCGTTCCAGATCTGCTCGGTGTTGTCGTAGTGCATGGGGTAACCCATACGCGTAGACAGGTCCGCGAAGATCTCCCAGTCGTGACGGCACTCGCCCTTGGGAGGAACGGCCGCGTCAAAGTGCTGGAAGCTACGGTCGGATGCGGTAAAGACACCTTCGTGCTCGCCCCAAGAGGTGGCGGGCAGGATGACGTCGGCGAGCATGGTCGTCTGCGTCATAAAGATGTCCTGGCAAATGAACAGATCCAGCTCGGAGAGCGTCTTGCGCATGCCGGCCGAATCGGGCTCGGTCTGGACCGGGTCCTCGCCGTAGTTGTAGAAGCAGTGCACCTTACCCTCGTCGACCAGGTGGCCCAGGTCGGTGAGCTTGTAGCCTTCCTCGAGCGGGAGCTTTTCCTCGGGCACGCCCCAAGCCTTGGCAAACTTGGCACGCACTGCCGGGTCGGTGACCTTCTGGTAGCCAGGGTACAGGTTGGGCAGCATGCCCATATCGCAGGAGCCCTGGACGTTATTCTGGCCGCGCACGGGCGCGAGGCCGGAATTGGGTTTGCCGATCTGGCCGGCAACGCAGGCGATGGAGGCGATGGTGTGCACCGTCTTCAGGTTCTGCTTCTGCTGGCATACGCCCATACCCCAGCCAATGATGGCAGAGGGCTTCGCCGTGGCGTACATCTCGGCAGCTTGGTGGATCAACGCGGGCTCGACACCCGTGATGTCCTGTACGGATTCGGGAGTGTAGTTCTTGATGGTCTCCCACCACTCGTCAAAGCCGTTCGTGTGCTCGGCGACGAATTCCTTGTCGTAGAGGCCATCGTTGACCAAGCAGTTGGCAAAGGCGTTGAGGAACGCGACATTGCAACCGTTCTTGATCGGAAGGTAGAGATCGGCGATACGCGCGGTTTCGATATAGCGCGGATCGGCGACGATGATCTTGCAACCCTTTTCTTTGGCTCGCACGATACGCCTTGCGACGATGGGGTGCGAATCGGCAGGGTTATAGCCGAAGAGGAAAATGCAGCCCGCATCCTCCATACCGGGGATGGAGCATGACATGCAACCTGAACCAACCGTGTCCATCAGACCGAGGACAGTAGGGCCGTGTCAAGTACGGGCGCAGTTGTCCACGCTGTGGGTGCCGATGCACGCACGCGTAAACTTCTGCATGACGTAGTTCGCCTCATTGCCGCCGCCTCGCGAAGAGCCGGTGGTCATGACAGCGTTAGGACCATATTCGTCAATTATGGCCTGCATCTTAGATGCGGTGAAATCCAGTGCCTCGTCCCAGCTTACGCGCTCAAGATCCACGCCCTTAGTGCGGCGGATCATCGGGTGCAGTACGCGAGGAGTCAAGATCTTGGTGTCGTTGATGAAGTCGTAGCCGCTCATGCCCTTAAGGCACAGCTCGCTCTGGTTGGTGATGCCGTTGAGCGGTTCGGTGCCCACGACCTGGCCGTTTTGGACCAGGAGGTTAAACTGGCAACCGGCACCGCAGTACGGGCAGATCACTTTATGCTTCTCCATGACACCCTCCTTCCTTTCTCTGCTACCGAATGCTCGGTACTTATTTGACAATCATTGGGCCTGTCGCCCCAACACTTACGCCTCGTTTACGATGGTGGCGCGGGCGCGCTCGGCAGTCAGTTCTGCCAGGCGCTCCTCGTCTACCAGGGTGAGGCCCTTGGTCGGGCACGCCTCGGCACACGCCGGACCGCCGGGACGGTCCACGCACAGGTCGCACTTGAGCACGAAGCTCTTGGTCTGCGAACCCACACGCACGTCGCCCATCAAGACGGGGACCTGCGTGGTAGCCACGCTCACGGCGCCAAAGGGGCAGGCCATAACGCAGCTCTTGCAGCCGATGCAGTTGTCCTCGTTGACGCCGATGCGATGGTTCTTTGGATCAAAGAACAAGGCGCCCGTAGGACAGGCCTTCGCGCACGGAGCGTCCTCGCAGTGGTGACATGCCACCGGCGCGGAGATCTCGTAGGTGCGCGTTACGCGCAAGCGAGGTGCGGCGATGTTGCCGGGAATATCGTGTGCCTCGATGCACGCCGCCATACAGGTTTGGCACCCAATGCAGCGCGAAGAATCAGCCACGACTCGTTTATTGCCCATGTTGTTCACTCCCTCCTGAATCCCATGCCGGAGAGACCCTGTCGACGTTGCCCCGGACCGCCCGTGGTCCGGCATCGACGTATCGAGTGCATGCGGCGAAACAGGCACTTCGATAGAATTCCTCCAACGATATACAGGTTAAATATACGCAGTTGCAGGTGGCAAACTTGAGCATAGGCCCTGCAATACGGGTGTATTGCATGGGTTTTGGCAGGTTGGAATTATTCTCGGATAGCTATAAAGGTGAGTGTATTACATGCGTACGCCTCAGAGATTTTTACGCGCTCTCATTTTGGATGTACTACGCTTGTATTCGTGTTAATGGTTATTTACTTGAGTAAAATAAAGTAAAGGTTATAAAATTCTAAGATGTCGGTATATGCCGCATTTGACCGACTATATTGCACGTTAGCTAAGGGAGGGCAGTGATGTCATCGACTCAAAAACGAGCCATCCTACAGGTGCGCATTCGCGAGGAAGACAAGCAGCATGCCGAGCATCTCTACGACGCCATGGGCACATCGCTTGCCGAGGCCGTCCGTCTCTTTGTCGCGCAGAGCATTTTGATGCGCAAGCTCCCCTTTCAGCCGGTCGCCGTGCGCTCAAAGGACGGCACCGCCGCCTATGGATCGCTCAAAGCATATGGTGACCCCAATCGCCGCGCCGAGGAGCGCAATGCCTGGATTGAGTACCTTGCCACGGAAAGCGACGATTCGATTTTGGGTCCCGAGGAAGTAGATATCCATGAGTAGCACCATCATCGACGAGACCGTCATCCTACGCTACCTGCTTGACGACGACGAAGTTCTGTCACCGCGCGCCGCCAAGGTCATCGCCACGCGCACCGCTCGCGTCTACCCCGAGATCATCACGCGCGTCGTGGTCACGCTGCGCGACGTCTATAAGGTTCCCCGCGTTGAGATTGCTACAGCCATGAGAAGGCTGCTCGATGACGTCATGGTCGACGAGCCCACCGTTGTCGCCCTTGCCGTCAAACTCTTTGGCAAGACCCATATGGACTTTACCGACTGCCTCCTCGCAGCCCGAACCGCCATCTACAACGATGATGTCGTGAGCTTTGGCAAGCCCATCATCCAAGGCATGATCGATTACCGCCGCCGACGCCCACGACCGCGCCGCCGAATCCCGCAGCCGCAGCACCGACTCCACCATCGACAAGCTCCGTCACCGCCCCCGCAGCTAACCGGCAGGCAACGGCATCGCCCGCCTCTCAGCCCCATCCCCTCCTAAGTTGCGGTGAAATAGTTCCTGGATTTAGGCTTATTCAAGCTTTTCAGGAACTATTTCACCGCAACTTTCTGTAAGGGTGGTTTTTAATACCGCCGAGGGGCACTAATCAACCGTTTGCCGATATGTTTGGCTCTGACTCATGGCTCTGACCTGCCCCGTCAAGCTTTTGGTCAGTTCATGGCAAGGTCTGGCGGACCAAATATGGGATAGCGTAGTGTCATTCACTCCCCCTCGAGACCATGGGGTCGAAAATGAGCCATGATAAACGCTGTTCCAAACCGCAAGTAGAGCTGTTCTTCCGGTTATTCGAGGCCCATCATGGCGGGCACCTGTTTGTAGCTACCAAAAAATGGGATGAACGCTGTGCCTACGCGCTCATGCAAAAAGAGATGATTATTCGACTCTACAACCATGTCTACGCTGATCCCGCGTATTGGAATGACCTCGGCGTCGAAGATCGCATCTTTCAATTGGCATCCGCTATTGCGGTCGTTGAACCGGATGCCGTGTTTTGTGGAGCAACGGCGGCGCTGCTCTATGGCATCGGTTCTGCATATTCGCTTCTCGACAAGGTGCAGGTGCTGCTGCCGCGTTCCACCAGACGCGATATGTACGAATTCGTTGAATACCGACGCTGGCGGCCGGGCGACGTATGGCAGCTCGGCCCGTTTACGTTAACGGATCCATATCGCACGGTGGTCGACATCGCTCGAACGAGCGCTTTTCGATATGCACTAGGCTATGTCGACGGGTTGGCTCGTGAGTACGGTGTCGAGCGTGAAGAATTGCGTGCATATGCACAAGCGAACTGCCGCGGACTGCACGGCATCGCGCGCGCATTTGACGTTTTTGAACACATGGATGGCAGATCGGATAACGGTGGAGAATCCGAAGCACGGGCGGCAATGATTCTGGCGGGAGTTGCCGCTCCCGAACTTCAGGTTGAAATCACTCGACCAGGAAACGCCGGCTATTATTTGGCAGATTACGGCTGGCAGATGCCAAACGGCTCTTGGATGCTGGCTGAGCTGCATGGACTAGGCAAGTTTGAGGACGATGCCCAAAATGATCCGGAACATACTGCGGCAAAAACCTATCGAGCTGCCCTCGTGCGCGACGCGAACCTGCGTGCCATGGGCCACAACGTCATTCATTTCAAGCTATCAGACACCTACGATGTCAAAGCGTTCGGCTCCATGATGCGCGGCTACGGTATACCAACCACAAAACCCTACGCAGACTCCTGACCGGCTGCCCTCATCTTCTCGACAAAAGAACCCATCATCGACCCAGCCCGCTCGGCCTCAATAAGTTGCGGTGAAATAGTTCCTGGATAACAGCTTTTGCGGCTAATCAAGGAACTATTTCACCGCAACTTAGAAGGGGATGTGGGGTCCCGGCATGTATATGAAAATGGCTCTGGTCCCAAAAGGAATCAGAGCCATTCATCTATCTTATGGAGCGGGCGACGGGAATCGAACCCGCGTCATCAGCTTGGAAGGCTGGGGTTCTACCATTGAACTACGCCCGCAAGATATGGTCGGGACGACAGGATTTGAACCTGCGACATCCTGCTCCCAAAGCAGGCGCGCTACCAAACTGCGCCACGTCCCGAAGGTGTTGAGCAGCTAAGGTCTAAACCTTGCGTGTCCCAAAGCGATGGAAATTATAGGGGAGACTCCCCGCCTGTGCAAGCGCAGAAACCCTAGCTCCTCGAATGTGCAACAAAACGACTATGGAGCAGGCCGATCACAAAGGCAACCACAGCGACCGGCGCCCACGCGGCTCCAATGTCCGCCAGCGGCAGCGCATCAAACGGCAGCCACGCGCCCGCAAAGAACGCGTCGCGAACCGAGGTGATTACGCTCTGTACCGCGACAACGCCGCCGACCCAGACCCACACCTGCGGATGAGCGTCGCAAAAGCCGTGCACCAGACCCATCAGTACCAGCACGATGGCAACGGGGTACAAGGCATTGAGCATGGGCACCGAGAACATGAGGATCACGTCGAGGCCCACGTTGGAGAGCACGCACGAAAACGCCGCGAACACAAAGGCGAGCATCGCAAAGGGGCGGCGCATGGCCTCCTCGGAAGCCTCCGCTCCCCCTTCAACCACATACGTCTCGCAGAAGTAGCGCGAGCAGCAGCTGATGAGGCCGATGCACACGTTCATGCAGGCGAGGAAGAAGATGGCGAAGACCACGACCGTGCCGGCAAGGCCAAAGTGCATGGAGGCAGAGCGGGCAAGGATGGCGGCGCCGTTGGTGGCGTCGGGCATCACGGTGCCGAGCTGCATTCCGGCAAGCGCCAGGCCGCAGTAGATGATGGCCATGAGCACGCCGGCAATCACACCGGAACGCGAAATCTCAAAGGCCACGCGCCTATCGTCGGTAACGCCGAGCTCATGGATGGTCTCGGCGATGATGATGCCAAAGGCGAGCGACGCGAGCAGGTCCATGGTCTGGTAGCCAGTCAGAAAGCCCTGCACGGCAGCACCGGCATTGTAGGGAGCCTGCGGCGCGGCAGCGGGACCCAACGGCGAGACCACGGCGGCACCAACGACCAGCACGATGAGCGCAATGAGCGCGGGGCCCGTAATGCGGCCGAGCACGCGCGTGATGACGCCCGGACGCAGCGTGAGCACAAACGCGACGACAAAGAAGCCAACGGCAAACACCAGGCGAGCCGTGCCAAGCGAGACGCCCTCGGGCAGCAGCGGCACCAGCATTTCGAAGGCCGTAGAGCTTGTGCGAGGAATGGCCAGGCACGGACCGATGGCCAGATAGACCGCCGCAACGAAGAATTCGCCAAACTTGGGATGCACGCGGCCGGCAAGCTCGCGCGCCGTTCCGGCAAGCGCCACGGCGATAAAGCCCATAACGGGCAGGCCGATGGCGGCAATCAGAAAGCCGAACATGGCAACCGGCGTGGCTGAACCTGCTTGCAGCGCCAGCAGCGGCGGAATGATAAGGTTGCCGGCGCCAAAGAGCATCGAGAACAGGGCGATGCCGACTGTAACGACATGGTCGGAGCGCAAACCGCGCGGAGCGGATGAGGCCATAGGACCACCTTTCGGGTCGAAACAAAAAACGGGACGGGAAAAGACCCGTCCCGCAAGTATATACGCTCTAGCAGGCTAAATCGCGCAAAGCGTCAATCGCGGTGTCGACTTCCTCGTCCGTGTTGAAATACCCAAACGAGAAACGAACGACACCCTGACGCTCGGTCCCCAGCGCGCGGTGCATGAGCGGAGCGCAATGGGCACCGGGGCGCGTCGCAATCCCCCACCCTTGCATGAGCGCGTCCGAGATCTCGGCAGAGTCGATATCACCCACGTTGAGCGACACGATCGCCGAGCGCGCGGGTTGGTCAAAGGCACCGTAGAGCGCAATGCCGGGGATTTCGCGAACACCGGCGAGGAAACGCTCGGCAAGCGCGCGCTCACGAGCCGCGATCGCCTCGACCCCGCCTTGCGCCTCGATAAAGTCGAGACCGGCGGAAAGGCCCGCGATGCCGTGACCGTTGAGCGTGCCCGCCTCAAGGCGCGTGGGCCACTCAAGCGGCTGCAGCGCATCGAAGCTGTGCACGCCCGTGCCGCCCATGGCCCACGGAGCCACGTCAATGCCCTCCGCCACGGCCAGGCCGCCGGTCCCCTGCGGACCCATGAGCCCCTTATGGCCGGTAAAGCACACTATGTCGAGGCCCATGGCCTGCATATCGATATGCGCCGTGCCGGCAGACTGCGAGGCATCGACGATCACCAGCGCGCCGACTGCATGGGCCATGGCGGCCACGCGTGCAATGTCGACCGCGTTGCCGGTCACATTGGA
>URNI01000020.1 GCA_900549135.1 uncultured Collinsella sp. | reverse complement strand
CCCGCGGCATCGCACATTCGGCCGGCAAAACCCAGCCACGTGGTAGCTATTGTACGTTACCGGCGCACCCCCGTCTCACAAAAAACGAGGGAAGGCACGTGTCCTTCCCTCGTTACAGGCAATATGTAGCCGCTTCCCTACATCAGGCGCAGACTGACGTCCTTGAGCTGGGCGCCGCTAACGGCACTCGGAGCGCCCGACATAAGGTCGGAGCCGCTGGCCGTCTTGGGGAACGCCATGACGTCGCGGATGGAGTCGGAACCGGTGAGCAGCATGCACACGCGGTCCAGGCCCAGAGCGAAACCGCCCATCGGGGGCGCACCAAACTTGAGGGCCTCCATGAGGAAGCCGAACTGAGACTCGGCACGCTCCTCGGTAAAGCCCAGGAGCTTGAGCATGGACATCTGCATCTCGGCGTTGTGGATACGCATACCGCCGCCGCCGGCCTCAAAGCCGTCCATGACAAAGTCGTAGGTGCAAGAACCGGCTGCCAACGGGTCGGCCTCGATCTTGGCGATGTCGGTCTCGGTCGGCAGGGTGAAGGGCTGGTGCTCGGCGGCATAGGCCTTACGGTCCTCATCCCAGTGGAACAGCGGGAAGTTGACGACCCACAGGAAGTCGTGGCCCTCGCGCTTGATCTCGAGCGCGTTGGCCATGTGGGAACGCATGCCGCCCAGGATCTCGTCAGAGAGCAGGCGCGGGCCGGCGGCGAACATCACAAGGTCGCCGGGCTCGACGTCCATGCGCTCGCGCAGAGCCGCCATCTCCTCGTCCGAGAAGAACTTGACGATGGGGCTGTTGATAGAGCCGTCCTCGCGGAAGGCGATCCAAGCCAGACCCTTGGCGCCAAACGTGGAGGCCACGCCGGCAAGCTTATCGATCTTGGCACGTGCCCAGGCACCGGCACCCTTGGCGTTGATGGCCTTGACGACAGAGCCCTCCTCGTTTGCGGCGGTCGCAAAGACCTTGAACTTGGAGTTGGCGAAGATGTCGGTCAGGTCGACCAAGTGCATGCCATAGCGGGTATCGGGCTTGTCGGAGCCATAGGTGTCCATGGCATCCCAGTAGTTCATGCGACGCAGCGGCGTGGGCATCTCGACGCCCATGCGGCCGAAGGCATCGGACAGAACCTCCTCGAGCGCGCTCATGACATCGTTCTGGTCCACGAAGGACATCTCGATATCGACCTGAGTGAACTCGGGCTGGCGGTCGGCACGCAGGTCCTCGTCGCGGAAGCACTTGGCAACCTGGTAGTAGCGCTCGACGCCACCGACCATGAGCAGCTGCTTCAGGAGCTGCGGGGACTGCGGCAGGGCGTAGAAGTTACCCGGCTGGATGCGGCTGGGGACGATGAAGTCGCGGGCGCCCTCGGGCGTGGACTTGAACAGGGAGGGCGTCTCGACCTCCATGAACTCACGGTTGTGCAGCGCCTCGCGAATGGCAAAGGTGAAGTCGGAGCGCAGCTTGAGGTTGGCCATCATTTCGGGACGACGGAGGTCCAGATAGCGATAGCGCAGGCGGGTGTCCTCGCTGGTCTCGATGCCGTCCTCGATCTGGAACGGCGGGGTGATGGACGTGTTGAGCACCTCGGCGTGGTCGGTCAGGACCTCGATCTCGCCGGTCGCGAGCTTGGTGTTGGTGGTCTCCTCGCCACGGGCGCGCACGACGCCGTGGATCTTGATGGGCCACTCGGGACGCATGGTCTCGGCGATCTTAAAGGCATCGCCATCGGAGTGCTCGGGGTCGAAGGTGAGCTGCGTGATGCCCTCGCGGTCGCGAAGGTCGCAGAAGATAAGGCCGCCGTGGTCGCGGCGACGGCTCACCCAACCGGTGAGGGTGACCTCTTCGCCCACGTTCTCGAAGCGAAGCTCGCCGCAGGTACGGGTGTGCATGGAATGCTCATCGATGGGACGGGTCTGGCTCATACCAGTGATCCTCCTTTATGGATCTGTGCCGCCCCGTGTCGTTCCGGGCGGCGTCGTACAGATTTGCCCAGCCTGCGTAAACCGCGCAGCCGGACATGGCGTTCTATCTTATCGCACCCACGTCGATGTACCGCGAAAAAGTAACTCTTGCCCAAAGACTTGACGGAGACGAAACAATTGACGCGGCCTGGCCGTCGCCCAGGCGCGCCGCGTGCGACAATGTGCCCCAATACAACTGCACTCGGAAAGGCCCACCATGACTGCACGCCTCATTGTTATGGATATCGACTCCACGCTCATCAACCAGGAGGTCATCGACCTGTTGGGCGAGGAGGCCGGCGTAGGCGAGCAAGTGGCGAAGATCACCGAGCGCGCCATGCGCGGCGAGCTCGACTTTAAGCAGGCGCTCGAGGAACGCGTGGGGCTGCTTGCCGGCTTGGACGAGAGTGTGTTCGAGCGCACCTTTGAGCGCGTGACGTTTACCCCCGGCGCGTTAGAGCTTGTGCGCTCGGCACACAGCAAGGGCTGGAAGGTCGGCGTGGTAAGCGGCGGCTTCCACGAGGTCGCTGACAAGATCGTAACCGCCGCGGGCATCGATTTTTGCCTGGCCAACCGCCTGGAAGTCATGGACGGCAAGCTCACCGGTAAGTTGGCTGCCAACATTGTGACCAAGGAGTCCAAGCTCATCCAGCTGCTGGACTGGGCAGTTGAGTGCGGTGTCGACATGGCCCATACCGTGGCAATCGGCGACGGCGCCAACGACATCCCCATGATTCAGGCTGCGGGCACGGGCATCGCGTTTTGCGCCAAGCCCAAGACGCGCGAAGCCGCCCCGTTTGCCATCGACGAGCGCAACCTGATGCTCGCCATGGACATCATCCTGCGTGACTAGCCGATCCGTCTAACAATTGAATCAGTCTGTCCTATAGTTTCCGAACAATTTTGTCTTAGTGTTCGGAAACATACCCTTTGAGTGCTAGACTTTGCGCCGTCGAAGGGAACATATATGGATAAGCAAGATCTTGAGCAATTGCTGAGCGATGTTGCCGGCGGAGTAGTCACCCCGGCAGTCGCCCTCACGCGCCTCCAGACGGCGCCAACCGCCGATCTGGGTTTTGCGCAGCTCGATCTTTCGCGCGGAGTGCGCCAGGGAGCCGGCGAGGTTGTCTACGGTGCCGGTAAAACCGCCGAGCAGATTGCCGCCATTATCGAAGCGCTGCGCGATGCCGGCCAGGAACGTATCCTGGTCACGCGCCTGGATGCCGAAAAAGCCGCGCGCACCGCTGAGCTTCTCGGCAACGGCATTGACCTGGGATATGTCCCGGACGCGCAGCTCGCCCTCGTGGGCGGCAAGACCTCCCCTACCGGCAACGGACGCATCGTCGTCGCCTGCGCCGGCACGAGCGACTTACCCGTCGCCGAAGAAGCCGCGTTGACGGCCGAGTTCTATGGCAACGAGGTCGACCGCCTCTACGACGTAGGTGTCGCCGGCCTGCACCGCCTGCTCGCGCATGCCGAGGAACTTGCCCAGGCGCAGGTGGTCATCGCCATCGCCGGCATGGAGGGCGCGCTGGCGAGCGTTATCGGCGGTCTGGTGAGCTGTCCGGTCATCGCCGTCCCCACCAGCGTGGGCTATGGCGCGAGCTTTGGCGGCGTAGCCGCGCTGCTCGCCATGCTCAACTCCTGCGCCAGCGGCGTTTCAGTCGTCAACATCGACAACGGCTTCGGCGCCGCCTACCAGGCAAGTCTTATCAATCATCTGAGCGCCGGCACATCCCGCGCCCGTTAAGGAGCATTCCATGTCCAATCATCAGCACACGCTTATCATCGACGGCACCTCGGGCATCAGCGGCGATATGACCGTCGCGGCCCTGCTCGACCTGGGCGCCAGCGAGGAGCACCTGCGCGAACAGCTCGCCACACTGCCGGTCGACGGCTTTACGATCGCCGTCACGCGTGCAAACAAGCATGGCATCGACGCCTGCGATTTCGACGTCCAGCTTGCAGAGGAGCTCGAGAACCACGATCACGATATGGCCTGGCTCTACGGCAACGAAGCAACTGCCGAGCACACGCACGAACATGAGCACCACCATCATGACCATGGCGAGCACGAGCACTGCCATGAGCATGATCATGAGACCCACGGCCATGGCCATGAGGGGCATCATCACGCCCACCACCATCACCACCGTTCTTTGGCGGACGTCACCGCCATCATCGACGGCTCACAGCTAAGCGATGGCGCCAAGCGTCGTGCGCTCGCCATCTTTACCGCACTTGCCGCCGCCGAGGCCAAGGCCCACGGCAAAACGCCCGAAACCGTCATGTTCCATGAGGTGGGCGCCGTCGACTCCATCGTCGACGTCTGCGCTGTCGCCATCTGCCTCGATGACCTGGGTATTGAGGACATCGTGGTCGAGTCGCTTTCCGAGGGCCACGGCACCATCCGCTGCGCCCACGGCCTCATGCCCATTCCCGTCCCCGCCGTTGTCAACCTATGCCAGGCGGGCAATATCGCCCTCACGCCCGCACCGGTCGCCGGCGAGCTCGTGACGCCCACGGGCGCCGCCATCGTCGCCGCGCTGCGCACGTCCGAGCACCTGCCGGCACGCTACCGCATCGAAGCCGTCGGCTACGGCGCCGGCAAGCGTCCCTACGAGGGTTGCTCCGGCACGCTCCGTTGCCTGCTTGTTCAAGTGGATGCATAACCATGGATGCCCGCAAAGAAAAAAGCCGCGCCGCTATTGTCACGGCGTTTTCCGAGCTCCTTCGCGAGGAGGACTACGGCAAGATCACTGTCGGCGACATCATCGCTCGCGCCCACGTAGGCCGCGCGACATTCTACGGCCTCTTTAAGAGCAAAGACGACCTACTGTCCGAGCTCGTGAGCGACATCTGCACCCACGCCCTCGACGACGATGGTACGCCGCTCGACGACCCACTCGTGCAAGTCGAGCATATCCTCAACAACCTCTGGGAACGCCGTCAGGGCGTTCGAGCCCTCGTAGCCGGAGCCGGCTCGCGCGTCTTCGCCGACTGTCTCCGCAAGACCATCATGTCGCGCGCAGCCGAAACCGTCCCCGCCGACCCCGCAGGCCCCGCCGGCACCATGGACCGCAGCTTCCTACTACACCACATAGCCTCAAGCTTCGTAGCCACCGTCCAATGGTGGGCCTGGCACAACTTTCAAGTAGACAAAGCCGACGTAGCCAAAGACTACTTATCGGCCATAAAACCCCTCTTCAACTAAGTAAGAACATCATCCCAAAGCATCGCCCCAACCCAGGGCGCCACGCATCCCAAAGTGTCACTCGCGCTTCACCGCCCCCAACAGCAACAAGCCCCTCCCATCCAAATCCAAATTCAGATTTATATGTTGGGCTGCTTGTTCCAACGTGGCCAAGATCCCGCAGCTGTCCGCATGGGGTAACTTCCCAGCGCATTCCGCAGGACGAAAGAACCCCCGCCGCACGAAGTGCGCAGCGGGGGTTCTTTCATGTCCGAGGACGCGCTGGGAAGTTACCCCATGCGGCCAGCGAACAACTATGTAGCCTCAGACTAGAACATGCCCAAGAAACCGTGCACAAACAGCGCGGCCAGAGCGGCACCGACAAACGGAGCGATGCCAGGAACGAGCAGGCCGTACTTCCAGTTGTTGTCAGCCTTGTTCTTGATCGGCAGCACCTGATAGGCCATGCGAGGACCAAGGTCACGAGCCTGGTTCATGGCGAAGCCGGTGATGCCGCCCATGCCCATGCCAACAGCCCAAACGATCAGACCGACGCAGATGGCGAGCATCAGGACGTTCTCGCCAGCACGGTTAGCAGCAGCAAGGATGGCGCTGATGAACACAAAAGTGCAGATAGCCTCGCAGAAGAAGTTGCGGGCATAGTTCGTACCCTCGGTGGTGGGGTTGGTCGAGAAGATATTGCGCTGGGCAATGGGATCGATGACACCATCGGAAGCCTTGAACTCATCGGCATACATCAACCAAGCGATTACGGCGCCCACAAAGCCGCCGAGCATATCGGCAATCATGAAGGGGATGCAGCTGCTCCACGGCACCAGGCCTACGATGCACTGGGCAAGCACCATGGCAGGGTTCATGCACACGGCGCCGCCAAAGACAAACAGGCAGACCGAAATGCCAAAAGACCAGGTGGTGATGGCAAACATGTGGCCGGAGCCCTGATACTTGGTGCCCTTGAGCACGGTATCGCAGTGCACGCCCACGCCAAAGATGATCATGAGGGCCGTTGCGCCGAATTCGCAGAGGAGTTTGGTAAGCATAAAACCTTATCTTTCTTGTCGGTTATAAACGATTCGTTTAGGCCGCGTACTAGTGCTGTGCGACGACAACGCCCAGGCCATCGGGAATGACGGCCACCTTGGCATCGGCACCCTTCATCTCAAAGGCGAGCTTGAGCGCCTCATCGAGGGTGTTAACCGGCGTCATGTGCATATCCTTGATCATCTGGTGATCGCACAGGTCGGTAACCATGATCACAGGGTGATGCGCCAGGATGCGGGCAAAGATCTGGCTCGTCCACTGGTCGGGCAGGGTCTCGTCCTTAGGACGGTCGATGCAGGCGCGCTCAAACTCTGCCGGATCATTGTCGGCGATGTTGTGATAGAAGCCCTCGCCACCGTGACCGTCGGCACAACCGGCGACATCGATGATCACGCCGCCCTCGGGAAGTGTGGCCTCTGCAGAGCACATGCCCTTCACGGCCTGATAGATGTTCTGGTCGAGCGGGTAGCCGCCGTTGGTGGTAATGGCAATCTCGCACTCGACGGGCTCAACGCCGGCAAGGCTCTTCACGAACTCGCAGCCAGCCTCGTGCGCCTTGTGGATGTCGCCGGCAAAGGAGCCGATGACCTCGTGCTTGCCGTTGAGCACCACGTTGAGCACAAAGGCAAGGTGAGCCATCTCGGCGGCGGCAAACATGTCCTCGCTCACGTGGTTGTGGCACAGGTTGCCGGCACGCGAATGGGAATCGTTCACAAACTGACCGTTGTGGTTGTACATGATGGTCTTGTAGCTGGCGATACCAGGCAGGACGGACTTGCGGCTACCAGAGAAACCGGCAAAGAAGTGCGGCTCAATAAAGCCCTCGGCAAGCAGCAGATCGCAATCGGCAGCAATCTTGTTGATGATGCACTCGCCGCCAGAAGGCAGGGTGCCGATCTTTTTCATCATGCTGTCATCGGTCGCGACGTGCATAACGATTTCCTCGTTGGCAACGATCTCCTCGCCAAACTTGTTGACGAGTTCCTCGTGCGTCGACGGACGGTGCATACCCGTAGCAACCAAAATACGCACGCGAGCCTCGGGTGCAGCGGAATGGATGTGATGCAGCAGAATAGGCATCGTCACACGCGAGGGAACGGGGCGCGTATGATCGGAGCTAATGATGACAATATCCTTCTTGCCAGCACAAAGCTCCTCGAGCGAAGGCGAGCCATAAGGGTTGGCAAGCGACTCCTCTACCAGCTCTTCCTGCGATTTCGTAGTCTTAAACTCGTTTTGATGACCTTCCATCACACCCGCGAAGTTCTTATCCTCGAGCTCTAGATGCAACGTCTTGTGGTCAAACGGTAGTTCACATTCAAACAACGACGAGCGCCCTCTTCCTTTCAACTGACACACTAGATAAACCGTTGGAAGGATACGCCGCTCACCGAAAAACACCACCGTCCACCGACTCATTAACACAACGTTCATATTTGACCCACAACAAAATGGCCGCGATCCCAAACGGGACCGCGGCCGCCTGTCAAAGACACTATAGACAGGATGATTTACGCAGCGCCGAGGCAAACATCTAGTCCGAGACGTACGCACGTAAGCCATTTTGCATAAATTCGTTAATTAATTGCATAAGATGGCGCATGGATTTCTGGCCATAACTGGGTAGTACCCTCCGGAGCGTGCATTTTTGCGAGTATTCAGCATCGCGGGATAAGATTTTGGTGCCAAAAATCTTTCAAAAGGTAGATAGTCCTCATGACTCGACCCATCTGGATAGCATGCGGCGAGAAACCAGCCATATATGATCGTCGCCAAAGCCCAATCGTCGTGCAAAAGCATCAACAAAGGCAGCGAAAGCCGGCTATGGCCTTATGCATCAATCTTTGGCTGCTGAAAACTCCGTTTTTTGCACGTCGCCCCAAGCACCACCCTCACCCAGCGGCTGATCCGCCGAAAACCGAGGACGAAGGGGCTCGATGGGTTTCCCTCTGAATGCACTCCGCAGCACGAAGCCCTTTCCAAACGCGCGAAGCGCGCCATTATTCCCCCAGCAGTAATCCACTGAAGACCGGACATCGCAGGGCCCGCCATTAGTTTACTTTTAGGCACACTCCGCAGGACGCAAGAAGCCCTCGCCGCACTCCGCATTGGACGCGAAGCACACTTTAATCCCTTCAGCCCCAATCCCTGAAGACCGAGGACGAAGGGACCCGATGGGTTTCCCTCTGAATGCATTCCGCAGCACGAAGCCCCCTTATCCACAGCTCCGAAGGAGCAGGATAAGGGGGCTTCAAGTGCGAGGACGCATTCAGAGGGAAACCCATCGGGTCCCGGTGAGAGCCACAGGGCTATCGATTACCCCGTGTTCTGCAGACCTGCCGAGACGCCGGTCACAGTCGAAAGAATCAGGCTCATGTACTCGGCCTTCTTCTCCTCGGCCATCTCGTCCTGGTTCATACGCACCTCGCGAAGGGCGCGGACCTGGGCGATGGACAGAGCGTCGACATAGGGGTTACGCACGCGAACGGCGCAGCCGAGCACACGACGACGTTGCAGCGGCCACTCATCGCCGACGATGGCAAGGACCCACTTACGCGTGAGCTGCATCTCGGTGAAGACCTTCTCGGACAGATCCTGGCGATCGCCCAGGTGCAGATACATCTTGGCGATGCGCTGGTCGGTCTTGGCGATCGACATCTCGATGTTGTCGATAAAGGTGCGGAAGAACGGCCACTCCTGGTAGGCAGCCTTGAGCTGGTCAAGATCGCCAAGCTGCTCGCAGGCGGTGCCCAGACCGTACCAAGCGGCCAGGTTAATGCGCGCCTGGCTCCAGCTGAAGATCCACGGGATGGTACGCAGGTCGTCGAGCGACTTGGCGCCCAGGCCGCGCTTGGCGGGACGCGAGCCGATCGGCAGCAGACCGACCTCGGTCAGCGGTGTCACGGTCGAGAACCATGGCGTAAAGTCCTCGGTGTTCAGCAGGTCCAGATAGCGCTCGTGGCTTGCGGTGTTGAGCTTCTCGGCCATATCCCAGAACTTCTGCGTGGTCTCGGTGTTGGTCTTCTCGACACTCGGAGCCGACTGCAAAAGCGTTGCGGCGGCAACGGACTCAACATGACGCTGAGCCAGCGTGCGGTTGCCGTAACGGGCAAAGATGACTTCGCCCTGCTCGGTAAGCTTAAAGAAGCAATTGACCGAACCCTTGGGCTGCGCCAGCACGGCCTTGTTGGCCGGGCCGCCGCCACGGCCCACGGCACCGCCGCGACCGTGCATGAGCACCAGGTCGATATCGTTCTTCTCTGCCCACTTGGCGATGCGCTCCTGCGCAGAATGCAGCGCGAGCATGGCCGTGGTAGGACCGGCGTCCTTGGAGGAGTCGGAATAGCCCAGCATAACCTCCATGCGACGGTTGGTCTGAGCAAGGCGCTTCTGTACCACGGGCAGCGTAAGCATCTGGTCGAGCACGTCGACGCAGCCCTCGAGGTCCTCGAGCTGCTCGAACAGCGGGATCACGTCGAGCTCGGGGACATCCTCCTCATGTGCAAAGGACAGGTGGGCAAGCTCAAAGACGTCAGCCACATGCTGGGCGCTCTTGGTGAACGAGATGATATAGCGGTGCGCCATCTTCTTGCCGTAGCGCTTTTGGATGGAGCCGATAGCGCGGAAGGTATCGATGACCTCGCGCGTCATAGGCTGCAGATCGCCATGGATACCGTTCTCGTGGATATCCTTGAGGGCGCGGGCGTGCACCACGGAGTGCTGACGGAACTCCATCTCGACCATGTGGAAGCCGAAGGACTCGACCTGCCAGATGATGGTCTGGACCGGGCCGTAAGCAGCACGGACGGCTCCGCAGGCGGCCAGCGAGCGCTGGACGACGCGCAGGTCCTCCAGGAACTCATCGGCGCTGTGGTACATGGTGTCGGTGATACGACGCACGGTGGCGTTCAGGCGGTCGGCCATGACGAGCATGACGGCGCGATGAGGCTCGTGCTCGGAGATCAGCTCGGCGCGGGCCGTGTAACGAGGGCTCATCTCGACCTGATGGTTCCACAGGTTGATGAGCTCGGCAGACGGCTTGCTGTAGGTGGCTTCGAGCGTGAGGTTGCGGCCGATGCGGCGGCACTTGTCCTCGAGCTTGAGCACCATGTGGGTGAAGTACTTGGCGGCGACCTCACGGCTCACCTTGGCGGTGACGTTGGGGTTGCCGTCGCGGTCGGAACCGATCCAGCTGCCGGGATGGAAGAACGCCGGGCACAGCGGCGGCACGGTACCGGCCTTGTCGCCCAGCACCCAGTCGTCAAAGCGACGATAGATGACGGGGATGACGTCGAACAGCGTGTTATCGAAGATGTCGATGATGGTATCGGCTTCCTCGACCGGCGTGGGCTTCTTGAGCGCGATGGGGCTCGTACGCACCAGGGCGTCGATCTCCTGCAGCATATGGCGCTCGTTCTCCACCAGGTCGGAGCCGCCCAGACGCGGACGCTCCTCCAGCAGGTTGGAGATACGGCGAATCTTGCCCTCGACGGCCTTACGACGGGCCTCGGTGGGATGCGCGGTAAAGACGGGATGGAACTCAAGCTTGCCGAGCAGCTCGTTGGCGCCCTCGACGCCCAGCTCATTCACCAGCTGGTGATAGGCGACGGTGAGCTCGTTGGCGGGATCGACCTCGGTATCGGTCGACGCACCGGCCTCGCGCTCGCGCAGCTGCGCCACACGGTAGTTCTCCTCCGACAGGTTTGCCAGGTGGAAGAAGCTCGTAAAGGCGCGGACAATGACCTGCTGTTTATCGAGCGGCAGGCTGTCGATCAGATCGACGACCTCACGAAATGCCACGGCAGTGGGCTCGTCGGCGGTGGGCACGCCCTGCTCGTCGACGGCCTCGTCGGCAGCGCGGGTACCGGGGTTGCCGGCATTGGCCACAATCTCGGCCGACAGGATCTTGTCGAACAGGTCCGCGATCTCAGGATCATACTCGCTAAGCACACGACGCTCCAGGCGCAGGAACAACGCCAGATTGTCGCGCAGCTCCTCGGGGATCTCGATCTCGGCGAGACGCTCCCTGGACTCGGCATTCGAGCCGATTCGGTTAACGAGGCGGTTGACCACGGCAGCGACGCGCGCCGCGGCTTCGGGTACAGACTGGTTGCTTAGGTTCTCAGCCACGTTTCCTCCCATTCCTCCTTCTATGCACGTAACATGCGGTATTCATTATAGGCACTTGAGAAATACTTTCGACACTGATTGCGCTTTACCACACAAAAGTATTTTCTGCATTGCAAGGGTTTTTGCTCTAAATGGTCGTATTTCTCGGTGGACGGCATACACAAACGGGGGCATTCCGCATAAATGCGAAACACCCCCGTAACAATCGCTCGGCGCAAGCGGGACATGTTAGCGGGCCCGCAGCTCAAAAAGATGCACTACAGGCGCTCGCGAACCGCCTCGACGACGTTGGCCAGATCGGCAAGGACCTCTTCGTGGCTCTCCATGTCGCGCACCTTGACCTTGCCGGCGGCAAGTTCGTCGCCACCCAGGACCAAGATGAGCTTGGCGCCTACCTTATCGGCCTGCTTAAACTGAGCCTTGAGCGAACGGCCCTGATAGTCGGCCTCGGTCACGATACCTGCGGCGCGAAGCTCCTGCGTGATGGCAAAGACGTTCTGGCGCAGCTCCTTGCCGGCGTTGGCGACATAGACGCACGGGGCCTCATCGGCACCTAAATCGCTGCCAAAGGCCTGCAGGGCCAGCAGGGCGCGCTCAAAACCGACGGCAAAACCGACGCCCGCCGTGGGCTTGCCACCCTCGAGCTCGACCAGGCCATCGTAGCGGCCGCCGCCACCGATGGAGCCGACGCCGGCACCGGGGGCCTCGACCTCAAAGACGGTACGGGTGTAGTAGTCCAGACCGCGCACCAGGGTGGGATCCTCGACATACTCGATACCGGCGGCATCCAGATAGCGCTTGACCTGCTCGTAGTGCTCGCGGCACTCGTCGCACAGGTTGTCACCCATCAGCGGAGCCTCGGCCATGATCTCGCGGCAGTGGTCGTTCTTGCAGTCGAAGGCACGCAGCGGGTTGAGCTCGGCGCGCTCGCGGCACTCGTCGCACATCTCGTCGGCGTGATCGAGGATGAACTGCTTGACCTGCTCGCGATAGGCCGGACGGCACTGGGCATCGCCCATCGAGTTGATGAGCAGGCGGAGCTTGGAAAGGTCGAAGCCCAGGCGCTTGTAGAACTCCATGAGCATGATGATGCACTCGGCGTCTGCCGCCGGATCGGGAGCGCCGAGCCACTCAATGCCCACCTGATGGAACTGACGCAAGCGGCCCTTCTGGGGACGCTCGCCGCGGAACATGGCCTCGGCGTAGTAAGCCTTAAACGGCGTGGAGCCCTGGGGCACCAGATTGTTCTCGACGACGGCGCGCACCACGCCGGCCGTGCCCTCGGGGCGAAGTGCCAGGCGCTGCTTGGGCTTGAGCTTGGTGTCGGTGCCCTCAGCAAAGACGCGCTCCAGGTTGGCACCGCTGAACACGCGGAACATTTCCTTGCGCACGACGTCGGTCGACCGGCCGATACCGTGGACAAACACGTCAACCTGCTCGATCGCGGGCGTCTCGATGGGTTTAAAACCAAACGGCTCGAACACGCCGGCCGCAATCTGCTGCATCTTTTGCCAGGCGCGCATCTCGGCGCCGATAAGGTCGCGGGTTCCCTCCGCCTTCTGTGCCTGCATGGGCAAACACCTTTCTTTTGTATCGCGTCATAGGTAACGGTCATTATACGGCACAAACACAAACCGCGGCGGCGCGTCTGACCGAACGAGGGTATGGGGGCTCGTTCGGCCAGACGCGCCGCCGCGGCAGCCGATCCCTTTTCCTCCGTCCCCTTCGGATCACGTGATCCCTTGGGGACGGAGGAAAAGGGATCATTTCGTAGGCCCGTGGCCGCCTTGGAAACCGAATGATGGTACGAGCATCCATTCGGCTTCCAAGGCGGCCACGGGCGGAACGGGGCGAACAGAAAAGAGCGACGGACGTCTACTCCCCCGCCACGCTCGCGCGCAGCTTGGCGGCGATGGGCTCGGATGCCAGCAGGAACACGAGCATAACCACGGAGCACGCCAGGCACACGATCCAGGTGCTCGCAAAGGAGCCCGAGACGGCAAAGAGCACGTAGACCTGCCACAGCTCACCGACAAAGCTCATGCCGGCAAGAACGGCAGAGGTGGCGATAACAGTGAGGGAGCCCAAAACGCGACCGCTCACTTTATCGGCCACATGACCGATCACAAGTGAGCCGATAACGCTCACCACGGTGGAGATGGCGTTGGAGATGTTGTACTGCGCAAGAGAAATGCCCAAGTCGCTGACGATGAGCGGCTGAAACAGGCTCATGCAGTTGACGAAAATCGTGTAGCACGTGGCCATGATGACAAAGCCGGAGGCCACGACGAGCCAACCTGGGAAGAACTTACGCTGCTGGGACATACTGCTCCTTATTTAACAGACGGATAGCCGGCGCCGGGCGCCGGTAGTGCCCAAGATTGCCTTGAAAGACAAGGGCATAGGCCTTACGGCCATGCCCGCAGGCTTGAAAGGCAAGGTTGGGTGCTACCGGTGGTCGGCGATATAGCCCAAAGCGACGGCGGTATAGGCCGCGGCGCCGAGAGGAAGCTCGGCATCGTTAAAACGTGCCTTGGGATGGTGCTGGGCAAAGTGTTCGTCCGTGTCGGTTACGGCCGCGCCCACGGTAAAGTACGCACTCGGAATCTCGCTCGAGATAAGCGCAAAGTCCTCACTCGCCATGGCATGGAAAAGCGGCAAGAAAGCCACCTTGGGCAGCACTGCGCCCACGTAGCCAAGCGACGCCTGAGTCATATCGCTGTCGAGTACAAGCGGCGGAACATCCGAAAGCGTCTCGATGGTCGCCGGCGTACGATATGTTGCGGCAACGCCGTTAACGACCTCCGCGATGCGGGTCTTTAGGTGCTCCATGAGCTCAACATCAAAGCCGCGCAGCGTTCCCTCAAGCACGCAGGTGTCGGGGATGACGTTGGCCGCCAAGCCGCCGGCAAACTTACCAACGGTAAGTGCGACTTCCTTGGCCGCCGGCACCTCGCGGGAGATGAGCTCCTGGAGCGCCAGGTGCACATGGACGCCGGCCGTGATGGGGTCGATGCAGATCTCGGGGCTCGAGCCATGGCCGCCCTTGCCCTGGAGCGTGATGCGGAAACCGTACACGCCCGAAAGCGCCGGGCTCCCATAGAGCACCAGGCCGAGCGGCGATTGGCTGTTGACGTGCATGGCAAAGGCAGCCTGGGGGCGCGGGTTCTGCAGCAGGCCATCGGCGATGGCAGCGCGCGCCCCTTCAAAGGTCTCCTCGCCCGGCTGGAACAGCAACTTCACCGTGGCGTTGGCCTCCACAAGCTCGGCCTCGCGGGCCTTGAGCAGGCGCGCCGCACCAAGCAGTGCCGTCGCGTGCATATCGTGACCGCAAGCATGCATGCAGCCATTGGTGGATGCAAAGGGCTCGCCGGATTCCTCGACAACGGGCAGGGCATCCATGTCGCCACGCAGCATAATGACCGTTCCGGCCTGTTCGTCCGTGCAGACGCCATTGCCCTGGGCCGCGGTGGCACCGGCACCGACAAGGCCCACAACACAGGAACCATCGACGAGCGTGGTATGGGGGATGTCCATCTCGTCCAGACGTGCCTGGATATAGGCAGACGTCTGCGGAAGATTGTTACCGAGCTCGGGCATCTGGTGTAGATCGTGTCGCCACGCAGCGAGCTCGTCTGCAAAAGCCTGAGCTTCTGCGACAAGACCGTCACCGATAGCGGTCTGCGCCGCTGTGGTAGCCTGAGGCGCTGATTGCGGTTGAAGATCGGACAGTGCTGGTGCCATAGATGCCCTCCAGTAACGTTTTTGCAGCAAGCACTTTGATAGCGTAAAGTGCAAGGTACAACTGTAAGGGCATGACATAAAAAATGCCGCCCTGGGAGGGCGGCGCAACAAGTTATTTACAATTGCGGGCGTGATTTTCGGCGCAAGAAATCAAAATGCGTCTCGCTCAAGATAATCGACAGGAAGATGAGCGCGAAGCCGGCAAGCAGGCGCGAGGTGAGCGCCTCCCCCATCAGCAGCACCGAGAACAGCACACCCGAAGGCGACTCCATCGAAAGGAGCAGCGAGCCCGTCGAGGCCGGGACATGCGCCAGGCCGACGTTTTGGATGAGCAGAGCCACACATGTGCAGCCCACCGAGAGAAACGCCATCACACTGATAAAGCTCGGCGTCCAAACGGACAGCGGCGCTTGGGTCTCGAATAGCAGCGACGAGATCAGGCTCAGCACGCCGTTGCCCACAAACATCCAAAACGTGATGACGTTGATGTCCATCTTGCGGCCATACTTGGCGGTCACCGCCATCTGGATGGCAAAGAAGACCGCACCGCCCAGTGTGATGACATCGCCGACATTGAACTCGACGCTATCGAGCGCCACCAGACCAATGCCCGCCAGGCACAGCAACGCGGCGCCCAAGTTGTAACGGGTAAGCTTTTCGCCGCTTAGAACGTAGCTCGCAAACGGAACCAAGATGCAGTACGTGCCCGTCAAAAATGCACTCTTGCCTGCCGTGGTCTGTGCCAGGCCGATCGTCTGCAAACCGTAGGCACCCCACATGAGCGCGCCTATGCCAAGTCCAACAATCAGGTTTCGAGCGTTGAAATGGGCAACAATGCGCTCGTGGAAGATGGCAAGCATGACCAACGACGCCGGAAGAAAACGAATGTAGAGCAGCTCGAACACCGGAATGGTATCGAGCGCATCCTTCATGGTGGTGAAGGAATAGCCCCAGATGACCGCCACCGAAAGCAGCAAGACCTTCCAGAACAGCGGCGAGCGCGCACCGGCACCGCGAGAGGCACCGCCGGCACCTAGGTCTTCGCGGGCTACAGGGCTATCGGGCATATTCTCGATTTCGTTGGCAGCGTATTGGGCCATGGAACATCCTCACACTCAATCTGGGCGTGGTGTCCGCACGCGTATGGCTGCGTGCCGCCTCATGGTCAAATAAAAACGGGGCGCACCGGACCCCCGGTACGCCCCGCTACTGTAGCAACAACCAGCGTTGCATCGCAATCCAGCCCACTAAAGCGTTTTGTTCCGCCGTTCTACCGAACGGCGGACCGCTTGACGCTGCGCGAGCCGCATTCACACCAATCTGACGTTCAATTTCAAGGGCGCGACCAGAAGGTCAGCGCCCTCTCATTTCACGTCACCTTGGCGCAAATGCGGCTCGCTCGCTGGCGTTAGTGCTGCATCAGCGTTAACGTTGCCGCACTAAATTAGCTTTGTTGATTCCAGTTTTTCGATGATCCAGTCGTTGGCTTTGATGACCGGGCGGCGGAAGACGACGCCCAGTGCCAGCGACGGAATCAGATAGCTCGCCAGAATACCCAGCTCAACCCAGTACTCCATATGATAGGCACCGGCCATGGCGGCGTGCATGGCGTTGATGCCGTGAGTAAACGGCAGGAACGGATAGATCGCTTGGAACACGGGGCCGGTCATCTCGATGGGGAACGTGCCGCCCGAACCGCCGACCTGCATGACCAGCAGCACGACGGCGAGCGCCTTGCCGATATCGCCAAACGAAACCGTAAGCGTGTAGACGATATTGGAGAACACGAGACTCGCGACCCAGCCCGCCAGCACAAACTGCAGCGGGTCGTCGCACTGGATGCCAAAGAACAGGATGTCGCCCGCGCACACGAGCGTTGCCTGCAGCAGGGCCAGACCGCCAAAGAACAGGTAACGGCCCAGGTAGATCTCGTGCAAGCGCACGGGGATCAGCTCATTGATGAGTTCGTCGTCAACCGAGACCTTCATCATGGCCGCCAGCACGATCGAGCCGACCCAGAGCGACAGAATCGTGTAGAACGGTGCCATGGCCGAACCGTAGTTGCGGATCGGATAGACCGGCTTGCGATCGAGCGCGACGGGGCCGGAAAGCGACACGGCCAGACCCTCGGGATCATTGCCGATCATCGTCTTGATCGTAGCGAGGTCATCCGACATCAAGGCGCCGTCGAGCTCGTCCTTAAACGCGCTGATCTTGTCCGACGCCTCGCCCAGCTGATCAGAGGCCTTGTTGACCAGCTTTGCAGCCTTGGAGAGGCCCTTTGCCAGCGAACCGGATGCGTCGGTCAGGCCGCCTACGGCGCTATCCAGGTCGCCCGAGATGCCATCAAGCGAGTCCAGAATGCCCGAAACCGTCTTCTTGAGCTCCTTGGCCTTAACCGAGAACGTGGAATCGTAATCGGATTTGGCACCCGCGATGCCGGCCTTGGCATCAGCGATGGCCTGATCGACCTCGGCACGCGAGTTGTTGACCTCGGCCATGCTATCGGAGAGAGACTTCGCGGTAGCCGCCAGATCCTTGGCATTGTTGCGGTACTCAACGGCGATTCTGCCCAGCGACGTCGCGGCGGACTTGAGGCCGTCCTTCAAATTCTCATCGCTCACCTGGTCGGCAAGGCTGCGGAGCTGATCGGCCATCGCATCGATATCCTTGGCGCGCGCATTGAGGGCCGCAGCGGCATCGTTGAGTTGGGACACCGTAAGGTCGACATGCTGGTTTGCGGTGTCGAACGCCTTCGCGAGCTCGGCAGACACATTGTCGAACGAACCCGCACTTCCATCGATTGCGGCATCGATGGCATCGTTTGCCGCCTTAAGCGCTTCTTTGGAATCATCGATGCCGCTTTTGGCATGTTCCATGAGCTGCTTTGTCGACTCATCGACGGCACCGGTCTGCTTGAGCATGCCGCTCGCCGACGTCAGCGAATCGGACGTGGAGCTCAAAATGCCCGCCAGCGACGAAGCATTTGCCTGAACGTCTCGCAGGTCCTCAATCGAATCGCCAAGCGTCGAGGACAGGTTGGCGATAAAGTTGCTGACCTGGTCGGTGCTCATGTAATCGAGCAGGCTGGACACCGTCTTAAGACCGATGCTCGTAATGGTCTCGGTAAAAGTTTCGTTAACCTGGCTCTGAACGGCACTCGAACCCTTCTCGGTCACGATCTGCGCAATGGCGTTGGCCTTCTGGTTCTCGTAGAACTCGATATCGGCATGCTTCACGTCGGTCGAAAAGAGCGTCATCATATCGGCACTAAACGTCTTAGGGATAACGACAGCCGCATAGTATGCGCCCGATTTGACGCCCTCGATGGCCTTTTCTCGATTGTTGAGTACAACCCAATCGAAGCTCTCGTTGCCGCGCAGGGTGGCGGTCACGTTTTCACCCACGTTGACCTCAACGGGGATCAGATCGCTCTCGTAACCCTCATCGGTGTTGACCACGGCGATCTTAAGATTGCCGGTGTTGCCGTACGGGTCCCAGCTGCCGGCGATGTTAAACCACGCGTACAGGCACGGTACGATAACGAGGCCCATCACGACAACCAAGCCGATCACGGAGCGAGACACATTTTGGACATCGCGCTTAAACAGATGCAGGATGTTCTTCATTTATGCCTCACCTCCTTTGGAGTGCTTGCCAAGCGGAGTGGCATCTCCATCATTTGTGGCTGTACTGTCGCTGTCCTGAGATTTATGGTTCGAGCCTATATGCGGCAAGCGGCCCGTGGACTGATCGCCGCCCTTGGCACCACGCTCGCTGGCGTTGAGGCCAAACATGTGGCGGGCGGCAGGAATGGCGGCCGTGTGTTCGCGCATCTCGCGACGCAGGTCCTCATCCGAAAGCGCCGAGATGCGCATCTGGGTATTGAGGCTCGCTCGGATATATTCGATATTGATCAGCCAGCCGCAGATGGCAATAACCGAGATAATCCAAATGACAAGCAGGATGATCTTGCCGTTATTGTCGATATCGAGAACCGTCGACAGGACAAAGAGCAGGACCTGAACGCCCACCACGGCGGCAAAACCGCCCTTGATGTAGTACGGGTAGCGATGTTCAAAGGCGACCGCATGATCGAGCAGTTCGCGACGGTACGAATCGGAATCGAGCATGACGCGCATGGCCGTGCGCAGCGAGTAGCGCTGGCGCGGCAGGTCGTTGGACTCGCAAATCATCATACCGGTCGTGGAGAGCTGTTTATCAAAGAGCAGGTTAAGGTTGAGCAGCAGCGGACGCAGCTGCAGGCCGATAAAGAGCGCCACGATCAAGAACACGCCCAGAATGCACAGGTTAAACAGGTAGTTAAACGAGTACATGCCGCCGACCGTCTCGCGCAGCAGATTGATGCCGTAGGTAAAGGGCAGCAGTGGGTGCAGCCACTGGAAGAAGCCAGGCATCATCTCGATGGGGTACATGCCCGATGAACCCGGAATCTGCACGATAACCAGAATGACGCCGATTGCCTTGCCGATGTGCTTAAACGTAGTGGACAGCGCGTAAATGATGTTGACGTACGTAAACGAGATGGCGATGCCGCCCAGCACGAACAGCAGCGGGTTGACGCACTGTACGCCAATGACCAGATCACCCACCGTAACGATGATGGCCTGCAACGCGCCCAGGATCACCATGAGCAACCAGCGGCCAAAGTAGCCTTGGCGCGCCGTAAAGCTGCCGATGCCTTCGCGATCGACCTCGAGCTTGTAGATGGCGATAAGCACGTAGCCGCCCACCCAAAGCGCCAGGTTGGTATAGAACGGGGCAATGCCCGAGCCGAAGCTCTTAACCGGATAGATCGACTTGGACGCGAGCTCAACCGGAGATGCCATGAAGTCTGCGACGTCATTGACGTCGACGCCCATCAGGTCGGCCAGCTCGCCCATGGACTCGGAGGTCTGTAGCGCCGCGATGTCGTTGGCGGCGGTTGCGAGCTTGTCCTGGACCTTGGCAAGCGAGGAATCGGTCTGGGACAGCGTGGTCTTGGCCTGGCCGAGCGTAGCGTTAAGCTGCGAAAGCGTACCGCGCGCGCTTGCAATCGTGGGCGTGAGGCCAGATACGATACCCGTCAAATCACCCGAGACGGCGGCAAAGGAATCAAGCGCGCTCGAGGCCTTCGGCAGCGCGTTTTGACCCAGGTCCGTCTGGGCCTGGCCAAGGTTGGTCGCACCGGTCTGAATTGCGTTATTGATAGCGTCGCTGGCACCCGAGACAGCCGCGGCGTCATTCGCCATGGCGCTCGACTGCGCAGACAGACCGTCCTTGATGCTCTGCAACTTCTCGTTCTGCTCACGGAGCGTATTGATGGTCGATACAATGCGCGCGTCAATTTCCTCGGAACCTGTCGACGTGTCATTGGCGAGAATCTCCAAGTGCCCGATAACGGCCTTATTGTGGTCGATCGTCGCTTGGAGAGACTCGAGCGAGTTGTCGATACGGGTGGTCGTAGATGTGACCGTGCCCGTCAGCTTGCCGATGGCAGCGTTCGCAGAGGCCGACGTCTTGGTGAGCGCAAGGCTGCCTTCCGAGAGCGCCTTGGAGAGCGAGGCGATAGAGTTGCCCGCCGTGGTGCGAGCTTCACCCAGCAGGTCGTTGCCCTGAGAGATCGCTTGCGTCAGTGACGGCGCCTGACCCTGCATGCCGGCAAGTGCCGCATCAGCCGAGGCGATAGCGCCACTCGTCTTATCGATGGCGGCATTCATGTCGCCAATCGAATCGCGCACCTCGCCCAAGGTATCGGATGCCTCGGAGACAGAACTTGCCAACGAATCCTGAGTCTGGGTTGCCTTGTCCTTTAAATCGACTCCGGCATCCTTGGCAATGCTGGCAACGGTCTCGCCCACCGTGGAGACAAATTCCGAGTTGATCTGCTCCTCGATGGTGCTTGCACCGGTGTCGGTAACCTTGGGCGCAATAGCGCTCTTCTTCTCATTGACGTAGTACGTAAGCTTGGGCTGATGGTAGTTACCGTCGAGCATCGAAACCAGGTTATCCGAGAAGTTCTTGGGGATTACGATGGCCGCATAGTACTCACCGCTCTCGACGCCCTCCTTGGCATCGGACGCCGAATCGACGAAGGTCCAGCCCAGCTGATCGTTCTCCTTGAGCTGATCGACAACCTGGTCGCCCGCGTTGAGCTCGCCCACCAAGTCGTTTTGGGTGCCCCGATCGTTGTTGGCGATGGCAATCTTGATACCCTGGGTGTTTCCGTACGGATCCCAGTTGGCCACGATGTTGTACCAGGCATACAGCGAGGGAATAACGCACACGCCAAGGGTAACCACCAAGGCGACGGGGTTCACAAGCAGTCGCTTAATGTCGCGCTTAAATATCGCAAAGGAGACCTTTGCATTGGATAGTTTGCTGCCGAAACTCACGCTTGGACCATCCATCCTGTCGTTGAATCGAATCGTACTATCGATAACCATTGTACGTAGGCGCTTTAGCGTCTCAGTGCACAATGGTATTGAGTTTTGCGGGTAGCAATATACTACGAAGACGAATTAACGTACAGTTGTACAGTATCTTTAATTTCAGCAGGTCACAAAACCACAACCCGCACAAATTAGCAATTCAAATAGTCATCGGGGACGTTCTTAAATGACTAGTCAAACAAGAACGTCCCCAATGACTACTTAGGGCCACGAAAGCGTCGCTGGTTGAGCATAGGTCAGCGAAAACGCCCCTAAGCGAGCAAGGTGACGTGAAAGAGGAGGGAAGCGTACTTCGGTACGCGACCGACGATTGAACGTCAGATTGCCGCTTAGGGGCGTTTGCAGCGTCG
>URNI01000019.1 GCA_900549135.1 uncultured Collinsella sp. | reverse complement strand
ATGCGTACCGGCGAGTCGCTGGCCGTGGAGCAGGCGGGCGATCCCGCGCTCGATGGCCGTCATCGCGCCCTGGGCGCCGACCCTCTGGCAATCGATGATTTGGCCCGTGCCGCCGGCACGCAGGCCGTGGAGGAGTAGACCATGAATCCCATTACCATGAAGCTCGTCGTCGATGATCTGATTCTGCAAGCTCTGCGCGAGGACATTACGTTTGAGGACGTGAGCACGGCGAGCGTGTGCCCCACGGCGCGTCCCGCCACGGTGGAGCTTATCGCCAAAGCCGATGGCATCATTGCCGGCCTGGATGTGTTCGCTCGCACCTTTGAGCTGCTGGATTCGCAGAGCTCGGTGCTGTTTGATGTTGCCGACGGTGACGAGGTGCATGCCGGCGACCACGTGGGTCAGGTGCGCGGCGATGCGCGTGTGCTGCTTTCGGGCGAGCGCGTGGCGCTCAACTACCTGCAGCGCATGAGCGGCATCGCTACCTATACGCACAGCATGGCCGCGGCGCTCGAGGGAACCAAGACCGTGCTCGTCGACACGCGCAAGACCACACCGGGCATGCGCGTGTTTGAGAAGGCGGCGGTTGAGATTGGCGGCGGCAGCAACCACCGTTACAACCTGTCGACGGCCGTCATGCTCAAGGACAACCACATCGATGCCGCCGGTGGCGTGACGCGCGCGATCGAGATGGCGCGCGCCCATGCATCGTTTACCACGACGGTCGAGATCGAGTGCGAGAACCTGGACATGGTGCGCGAGGCCGTGGAGGCCGGCGCCGACATCATCATGTTCGACAACATGACCCATGACGACATGGCCGCCGCTATTGAACTTATCGCCGGCCGCGCCAAGACCGAGTGCTCGGGCAACGTGGATGCCAGCAATATCCGCGCGCTTGCCGACCTGGGCGTTGACTTTATTAGCTCGGGCGCCCTGACGCACTCCGCGCCGATCCTCGACCTCTCGCTTAAGCACCTGCGTCTGCTGGACGGTAAATAATGAACGCCCGCGAGCGTCGCCGTGCCATCATGGCCGTGCTCGAGGGGGCCAAGGGGCCCGTATCGGGCAGCGCGCTTGCCCGCGAGGTGGGTGTGAGCCGCCAGATCGTGGTGCAGGACATCGCCCTGCTGCGCGCCGATGGGCACGATATCGTGGCGACCAACCGCGGCTACGTGCTGCAGGAGGCCCCCAGCAGCCCCGCCGTGCCTACGCGCTTGGTCAAGGTTCGCCACAGCGTGGAGCAGGCAGGCGATGAGCTCACGAGTATCGTCGACGCCGGCGGCGCTGTGCTCAACGTGATTGTCAATCACCGCGTGTACGGTAAGATTACGGCCGACCTGGACATCCGCAATCGTCGCGATGTCGAGCGCTATCTGCGCGATATCGAGAGCGGCAAGAGCTTTCCGCTGCTGACGGTGACCAGCGGCTACCACTTCCATCGCATTGCGGCGGAGGACGAACAGACCCTCGACGAGATCGAGGCGATGCTCAAGGAAAAAGGCTACCTAGCAGACCTGATGCCCTACGAAGACGATTTGTCCTAGTCGACGCCGCATCTATAAGTTGCGGTGAAATAGTTCCTAAAATCGGCATCCAAGACATAAAACAGGAACTATTCCACCGCAACTGCCAAGGGTCCCGCTCCAAGATTAGCTGCCCACATATGCAAAAGGAGGCCTCCGCGGCGATGCGGAAGCCTCCTTTTTTTGTGCACGGTGTACTTTTGAGTGTGCAAGTGGGGGAGTTGTTACTCCTCGACGATCTCGGTGATCGCGCCAGCGGGGCAAGCGTCCTGGCAAGCGCCACAGGCGACGCAGGAGTCCTCGTCAGCGACGGTAGCGACGTCCTGGAGTTCCAGAACGCCAGCGGGGCAGGAGTCGACGCAAACGCCACAAGCGATGCACTCGTCGGCATCAATTACGGGATGAGCCATGGTAGTTTCCTCTCTGTTGACCGACGCTACAGGCGATGCGCGCCGGTTTGATTCGGGCAAAAACATACCACGGGAGCGACCGTTTGCAATACCCTCTGGCCGGCATCTTCATACCGTTCGCCGAGTATGCCACGGCTTACTAAAAAACATGCAGGTGAGGCCGATGAGCTGCGCAAATGTTAGCTAAAGGTGACTTGAAATATTGGGCGATTGAGCGTGCTTGCGGAAACCGCATCCCATTATTTTGTCGAAAAACGGGTTGCAGTTTCCGGTTAGGCCCGCTAGCGGAAAATGCGAGCCGGTATCAGCTCTCAAAACGGGATACGGTTTCCGGTTGAGTCTTCAGACGGAAACTGCGACCCGGAATCCACGCTCAAACCGGGACGAGCTTTCCACAAGACGGCCCCCAGGCACCCCCGGACGCAAACCTCAGCCATCTCTACATAGATCTCGATAGATTTGCCGAGAACTCAAACAGTGCGTCTACCTGCGTATTTGCGAACCTAAACTCTCGGCAATAAGAAATCTTATATGAATTGACTTAGATTTTGTATATTCCGGCCCATAAGGGGATACACTACATCCTGAAAGACAAGCCGAAACACCGCTCGGCAGACCGCCGAGTCGGTGCAAACGCACAAGAGAGAGGGAATTTCTAATGGGCAAGATTCTTGGTATCGACCTTGGTACTACTAACTCCGCTATGGCCGTCCTCGAGGGCGGTTCTCCGACCATTATCGTGAACGCCGAGGGCGACCGCACCACCCCGTCCGTCGTGGGCTTCCGTGCCGACGGCGACCGCGTCGTGGGTAAGGCCGCTAAGAACCAGGCTGTCACCAACCCCAAGAACACCGTGTTCTCCATCAAGCGCTTCATGGGCCGCAAGTACTCCGAGTGCACCTCCGAGATCAAGACCGTGCCGTATGAGGTCAAGGAGGGCCAGGGTGGCCGTGCCGTCGTCGACATTGAGGGCAAGGATTACACCGCCGAGCAGGTGAGCGCCATGACGCTCGCCAAGATGAAGGCTGACGCCGAGAAGTATCTGGGCGAGACCGTCACCGACGCCGTCATCACCGTCCCGGCCTACTTCAACGACGCCCAGCGTCAGGCCACCAAGGATGCCGGCAAGATCGCCGGCCTCAACGTTAAGCGTATCGTCAACGAGCCGACCGCTGCTGCTCTGGCTTATGGCCTGGACAAGCAGGGCACCGACCAGCGCATTCTGGTCTTCGACCTGGGCGGCGGCACCTTCGACGTCTCCATCCTCGACCTCGCTGACGGCGTGTTTGAGGTTCTGTCCACCTCGGGCGACAACCACCTGGGTGGCGATGACTGGGATCAGCGCGTCATCGACTGGATGGCCGATAAGTTCCAGCAGGAGAACGGTGTCGACCTGCGTCAGGACCCCATGGCCCTGCAGCGTCTGAAGGAGGCCGCCGAGAACGCCAAGAAGGAGCTCTCCGCCGCCCAGCAGACCACCATCAACCTGCCGTTCATTACCATGAACCAGTCCGGCCCGCTGCACCTCAACTACACGCTGACCCGCGCCGAGTTCGAGAAGATCACCCGCGACCTGCTCGAGCGCTGCAAGCAGCCTGTCACCAACGCCCTGCGCGACGCCAAGCTTAAGCTCTCCGATTTGACCGAGGTCATCCTCGTCGGCGGCTCCACCCGTATGCCCGCCGTCCAGGAGCTCGTCAAGACCATGACCGGCAAGCAGCCCAACATGTCCGTGAACCCCGACGAGGTCGTTGCCGACGGCGCTGCCGTCCAGGGCGGCGTGCTCACCGGCGACGTCGAGGGCATCCTGCTGCTCGACGTTACCCCGCTGTCGCTGGGCGTCGAGACCATGGGCGGCATCATGACCAAGATGATCGACCGCAACACCACGATCCCGACCTCCAAGACCGAGGTTTACTCCACCGCTGCCGACAACCAGACCAGCGTCGAGATCAACGTGCTCCAGGGCGAGCGCGAGCTTGCCCGCGACAACAAGTCGCTCGGTAAGTTCCAGCTGACCGGCATCCCGGCTGCCCGCCGCGGCGTGCCGCAGATCGAGGTTACCTTCGACATCGACGCTAACGGCATCGTCAAGGTCTCCGCTAAGGACAAGGGCACCGGCAAGGAGCAGCAGATCACCATCTCCGGCTCCACCGCGCTTTCCGACGACGAAGTCGATCGCATGGTCAAGGACGCCGAGGCTCATGCCGAGGAGGACAAGAAGCAGAAGGAAGAGGTCGAGGTCCGCAACCAGACCGACAGCCTGTGCTACTCCACCGAGCAGACCCTCAACGAGCTGGGCGACAAGGTTTCCGCCGACGTGAAGTCCAAGGCCGAGACCGCTATCGCCGACGCCAAGAAGGCGCTCGAGGGCTCTGACGTCGAGGCTATCAAGGCCGCCGGCGAGTCCCTGCAGTCCGTGGCCTACGAGCTGGCCCAGGTTGTCTACGCCGACGCTCAGCAGCAGACCGACGGTGCCGCTGGCGCCCAGCCTGCCGACGATGACGTCGTCGACGCCGACTACGAGGTTGTGGACGACGAGGACAAGTAATCATGTCCGCCCGTAAAGCTCGCACGGAGGCGGCCGCCGCTGGCGCCGCCCCCGTTGACTCTGAGGAGAAGGACGTGAAGATTCCCGTAGAGGCCGTCGACGATACCGAGGCCAACGAGGCCCCGGCCGCCGAGGCTGCCGAGAACCAGGTAGAGGATTCCAACAAGGAGGCGACGATGACCGAGGACGAGATGGTGGAAGCCGCTATCCGCGCCGGTGAGGAAGCCGCCGACAACGACTTTAAGCTCAAGTTCGAGCAGGCTCAGAAGGAGCTTGCCGACGTGCGCAATGAGCTCGATGCTGCGGCAGAGGCTCAGAAGGCCGCCGAGGACAAGGCAAAGGACGCCACCGAGCGCACCGCCCGCCTGCAGGCCGACTGGGAGAACTTCCGTCGCCGCACCGCCAACGAGCGTATCGCCGAGCGCGAGCGCGCGACCGAGAAGCTCGTCACTGCGCTGTTGCCGGTGATCGACGATATCGAGCGCGCGATCGACCATGCCCGCAGCCAAGAGCTTTCCGACGACTTCAAGCAGTTCGTCGATGGCGTTGACGCGGTACATGCCAAGCTGCTCGATGTGTTCGCGCACGAGGGCGTGGAGCCCATCGATCCCAAGGGCGAGGCGTTCGATCCGCTCGAGCACCAGGCTGTGGGCCGCGTCGAGGACGCATCGCAGTACGACGAGACCGTCAACGATGTGTACCAGAAGGGCTACCGCATGGCGGATCGCATCCTGCGTTCCGCGATGGTGACGGTGACCTACGGTGGCGAGAAGCGCCCCGCACCGGAGCCCGAAGCGGCGCCCGAGGATGCTACGGCCGATACGGCCGAGAGCACCGAGGAGTAATTGAGAAGGGCCCCGGGGCAACACCCGGGGCCCTTTCTGGCCTAGTGCCATATGAAAGCATGAGCCGCCGCCCGCTGGACGGCGGATGAAACAGGAGAGGAGCTACGATGGCTGCAGGCAAAACCTTCTATGACATCCTGGGCGTATCCAAGAGCGCCTCCGACAAAGAGATCAAGAGCGCGTTTCGCAAGCTCGCGCAAAAATATCACCCCGATGCCGGCGGCGACGAGGCTAAGTTCAAGGAGATCAGCGAGGCCTACGAGACGCTTTCGGACGAGAAGAAGCGCAAAGAGTACGACCAGATGCTCATGTTTGGCGGCATGCCGGGCGCGGGCGGCGCGTATGGCGGCGGCTACGGTGCCGGCGCGGGCGCCAGCGGCTGGGGCGATATCTTCGACAGCATCTTTAGCGGCAACGGCGCTTGGGGCAGCGATTGGGGCTCGGGCTTTGCCGGGGCTGCGGGCGCTGCCGGTGCCGGCGCTGGCCGCAGCCGTGCTCGCAAGGGCGGCGACCTGTCGCTGACCGTCGATGTGACGGCCGAGGACGCGTTTCGCGGCGTGACGCACAAGGTCACCTATCGCATTCCCTCGACAGGCGAGCAGCAGACCATTACGGTCTCGGTGCCCGCGGGCGCGGTCGACGGCGGCAAGCTACGCTACAAGCGTCGCGGCGAGTATGGCGTTGCCGGCGGCGAGCGCGGCGACCTGGTCGTGACCACGCATGTGGAGGAGCACCCGCTGTTTAAGCGCAAGGGTGCCGATGTGACCATGGAGGTGCCGATCTCGGTCTACGAGGCGGCGCTCGGCTGCACGGTGGATGTGCCCACGCCCGGCGGCGCGACGGTTCGTCTGAAGGTGCCCGCTGGCACCCAGACGGGCAAGAAGTTCCGCTTTAAGGAGATGGGTGCGCCCGACGTTAAGCACCGTGGCCGCACGGGTGCGCTGCTCGTCGAGATCAAAGTGCAGGTTCCCACGAACCTGTCCGATGACGAGCGCGATGCCATGACCAAGCTGCGCGAGGCCGACACGCGCGACTACCGCGAGAAGGTCAACCGTTACAAGGCGACATACTAGGGCGGGCGTGGCGCACGCCCGCGCCCACGGGCTTATGATGGACGATAACGAGACGGAAAGGGGTCAGGTAGCATGGCCGAGGACAATAGGAACAAACCGCTGTACATGATCAGCGTGGCGGCCGAGCTGACCGGCATGCATCCGCAGACTCTGCGCGTCTACGAGTCCAAGGGCTTGGTGAACCCCCAGCGCTCGGGCGGCAACACGCGTCTGTATTCGCGTGCCGATATCGAGCGCCTTGAGCTCATCAACCAGCTGACCGACGAGGGCATCAACCTTGCCGGCGTGGTGCGCATTCTCGATATGAAGGAGCGTGCCGAGGAGCGCGAGCGCGAGAACGAAAAGCTCCGCGCCCGCGTGCGCCAGCTCGAGGACGAGCTGCACGAGTACAAGATGCAGAAGAAGATCACCGCCCTGGCCCCGCGCGACGGCTCGGTTAACCCCGAACAGGTCATGCGCAAGCTGCTGGGCGCCGGCGGGGATCTGTAGTTACGCGGGTTTACCAACCCGCGTAACGGGCCGACGCTGCGCGCCGCCCAGAGCGACAATTTGTCATTCAAAAGGCAAGGCATGACCAGAAGGTCTATGCCTTGCCTTTTTCATGCCAACTTGTTCGCTCTGGACGTCGCTCGCTGTCCGTCCTCAACCTGCGGCGTTGCCGGAGTAGGGTAGTTTGGCACTTGGGGACGTTCCTTTTGTGCCGGCACTTTGGGACACTCCTTGTTAGGAGAGTGATGCAAGGGGCTCGTCCTTTACTTTACCGAGATAAAGTGAACGTGCAGATTCGTAACCCACTCGCAACCGTTCTATGGCACGATATTGAACGAATGTATGCTATGCGCCCAAATCTTTTGGGCAGAGTGGGAGACAGTATGGTCAAGCTGTACGAGGACGGCATCTACCTGCGTAACGGCAGCGAGGTTGTGCCTGAGGCCGAGGCTGCCGAGCGCGGTATTACGCAGACGCCCGAGGATGCCAAGCGCGGCACCATCGCGTATTCGATCCTTCAGGCACACAATACGTCCGGCGACCCCGAGACGCTCAAGATTCGCTTCGATGCCATGGCGAGCCACGACATCACCTTCGTCGGCATCATCCAGACGGCGCGCGCCTCGGGCATGGAGCAGTTCCCGCTGCCCTACGTGCTCACCAACTGCCACAACTCGCTGTGCGCCGTGGGCGGCACCATCAACGAGGACGACCACGTCTTTGGCCTCTCGGCTGCCAAAAAGTACGGCGGCATCTTCGTTCCGCCCCATATCGCGGTCATCCATTCCTTTATGCGTGAGAACTTCGCCGGCTGCGGCAAGATGATCTTGGGTTCCGACTCGCACACCCGCTACGGCGCCCTGGGCACCATGGCCGTGGGCGAGGGTGGTGGCGAGCTGGCAAAGCAGCTGCTGCGCGACACCTACGATGTCGCCTATCCCGGCGTCGTGGCCATCTACCTCACGGGCGCCCCGCGCCCCGGCGTTGGCCCGCACGATGTGGCGCTCGCCATCATCCGTGCCGTCTTTGCCAAGGGTTACGTCAAGAACAAAGTCATGGAGTTCGTGGGCCCCGGCATCGCGAGCATGACGACCGACTACCGCAACGGCGTTGACGTCATGACCACCGAGACCACCTGCCTGTCGAGCATCTGGGCTACCGACGAGGATACGCACGCGTTTTTGACCATGCACGGCCGCGGCGACGACTACCGCGAACTCAAGCCCGCCGATGTCGCCTACTACGACGGCTGCGTCGAGGTCGACCTGTCGAGCATCAAGCCCATGATCGCGCTGCCGTTCCATCCTTCCAACGGCTTTGAGATCGACGAGCTCAACGAGAACCTCGAGGACATCCTGCACGAGGTGGAACTCGAGGCCGCCAAGATCGGCGAGGGCAAGACGCACTTTAGCCTGCTCGACAAGATCGTCGACGGCAAACTGCGCGTGCAGCAGGGCGTTATCGCCGGCTGCTCGGGCGGCAACTACGACTCCGTGGTCCAGGCTGCCCGCGTGCTCAAGGGCGCCAACACCGGCTGCGGCGAGTTCTCGCTGTCGGTCTATCCTACAAGCCAGCCCGTGGCGCTCGAACTTACGCGCCGTGGCTATATCTACGACCTCATGGAGGCCGGCGCGATCGTGCGCACGGCGTTCTGCGGTCCGTGCTTTGGCGCCGGCGACACGCCCGCCAACAACGGCCTGTCCATCCGCCACACCACGCGCAACTTCCCCAACCGCGAGGGTTCCAAGCCGGGTAATGGCCAGCTGAGCGCCGTGGCCCTGATGGACGCCCGCTCCATTGCGGCGACGGCTGCCAACGGCGGCATCCTGACGCCGGCGACCGACCTGCCCGAGGAGACTTGGGACGAGGCCTGCGAGTACACCTTTGACGACGCACCGTACAAAAAGCGTGTGTACTGGGGCTTTGGCAAGGCGGAGCCTGCCGACGAGCTTGTCGAGGGTCCCAACATCAAGCCGTGGCCCGCGATGGAGCCTCTCGGCGACGACATCCTGCTCAAGGTGTGCTCCAAGATCATGGATCCGGTCACCACGACCGACGAGCTCATTCCCTCGGGCGAGACGAGCTCCTTCCGCTCCAACCCGCTGGGTCTGGCCGAGTTTACGCTCAGCCGCCGCGACCCTGCCTACGTGGGTCGCTCCAAGGAGGTCGACGCCGTGGAGAAGCGCCGCGTTGCCGGTGAGTCCGCGGGCGATCTGTCCGCGCTCGATGCCGAGCTTGCCGGTGAGTCCGCGGGCGATCTGTCCGCGCTCGATGCCGAGCTTGCCGGTGTGTTTGAGGCGTTGGCCGGCGCGGGTGTCGCGGCCGATGCCAGGGCAACCGAGTACGGCTCCATGCTCTACGCCAAGAAGCCGGGCGATGGCTCTGCCCGCGAGCAGGCCGCGAGCTGCCAGCGCGTAATTGGCGGTCTGGCAAACATCGTCCACGAGTACGCCACTAAGCGCTATCGCTCCAACGTGATGAACTGGGGCATGGTGCCCTTCCAGATGGAGGCCGAGCCCAGCTTTGAGGTGGGCGACTACGTCTTTGTGCCGGGTATCCGCGCCGCGCTCGACGGCGACCTGAAGGACATCGCCGCTTACGTGGTTCGCGCCGACGGTACGGTCGAGCAGATTGAGCTCTATATTGCCGATATGACGGCAGAGGAGCGTGCCATCGTCAAGGCCGGCTGCCTGATCAACTACAACAAGTTCAAGGCCGCTGCCGAGTAACCCTGCTGTACGCCCCGGCCACACCTTTCCCTCGTGCTCACGCGCTTCGCGAGGGTCGCCCGAGGGAAAGGTGTGGCCGGGGCTACCGCGACGTTTTCGTTGGGTCTTGAGGGACGCTAATAAATAGACTTGCTTGATGCCGCCTCTGTTAATGGGGCGGCTTCTTTTTGTCGAAAACCACCACGAAGGGGCAGGTGAACTGCCTCCCATTTCTTGGACATCGGGAAATGGGAGGTTTTCCATGAGTATAGACCTCAGGGTGAAGCACGACCTGGAGTCCAGGAGGCGGGCCGTCGAGCTCTTCGACGCCGGCGTCGGCTGCAAGCCGGCGGCCGAGGCCCTGTCCGTCCCCCGCGAGACCGTGAGAGAATGGCAGTGGGTATACCGGGCGTTCGGAAGCGAGGCGCTGCTGTCCATGGGCGGGAAACAATCCAGGTACACATTCGAGCAGAGGGTCGCCGCGGCGTCGGCCGTGGTTGACGGCGGGATGGCGAAGGCCGACGCCATGGCCGAGTTCGGGATCAGGTTGAAGTCCCCGCTGGAGCGCTGGTGCAGGCTCTACCGCGAGGGCGGCGCCGAGGCGCTGCGGCCCCGCCCGAAGGGCAGGCCGAGGGGGTCGAGGTCGAAACCCCGGGCCCGCACCCGGGAGCAGGAGCTCGAGGAGCGCTGCCGCAGGCTCGAGGCCGAGGTCGCCTACCTAAAAAAATTGCGCGCCCTGGTCGAGCGGGACGGGCTCTGACCAGGGCGGCGGCCGAGGCGGTGAGGGCGCTGCGCGCGGAGGGGCACTCCCTGCGCCACCTGCTGGAGTGCTCGGGGCTCGGGAGGTCGACCTACTACTACGCGCTGGCGCACCCGCGGAGGCCGACCAGGCCCGAGCTGCGCGACGCCGCGGCCGAGATATTCTCGCGCACCGCCAACGGCTGCGGGCACCGGCAGATAGCCATGTGCCTGCGCGCCGAGCTGGGCGCGGTCGTGGCCGACAAGACCGTGCTCAAGATGATGCGCGAGATGGGCATCCGGTGCGGGATACGCCGCCGGGGCTCCCGCCGCCGGTACAGCTCCTACAGGGGGCTCGTGGGGAGCACGTTCGAGAACGTCATCGCGAGGGACTTCGGCGCCGAGGGGCCGTGGCAGAAGCTCGGCACCGACGTCACCGAGTTCAAGGTGGCCGGCGCCAAGGCCTACTGGGCCCCGGTGCTCGACTTCTGCACGAAGGAGATCGTGGCGAGCGACATATCGACCTCGCCGGACCTCGCCCAGCAGCACAGGATGCTCGACCGGCTCCTCGAGGCTCTGCCCGGCGGGGCGGCGCCGACCATGCACTCGGACATGGGCTGGCAGTACCAGCACGAGTCCTACGCCTCCAGGCTGGAGGGGGCGGGCATCACCCAGAGCATGTCGCGTAAGGGGAACTGCATCGACAACGCCGCCACCGAGCAGCTCTTCGGCCACGTGAAGGACGAGTTCTACCGCGGCAGGGAGTGGGGCAGCTTCGGGGACTTCAAGCGCGACCTGGAGGAGTACATAGCCCATTGGAACACGCGGCGCAGGCAGGTAAGATTGAAGGGCCTGACGCCGGAGGAGTTCCGGAACCGGGCCCTTGCGGCGTAGTCGCTATTTATTCAGTCCAAGTTTCGGGGCGCAGTTTACAGGCGCCTTTGTGGTGGTCCGCGGTTTGTCTCGTTCTGTAACAGGTAGACCCCTATTTGCCGAGTAGTTATTACAGATTTAGATAAACGGGAACTGCTGAACATTTCGTCTCGATCTGTAACATCTGAGGTCCAAAACGGCAGCTAGATGTTACAGATCGAGATGGTGAACGCCGGGGCCGAAGATCATCACAAAGGCTCCTGTCCCCTTTGTGGTGGTGGGGGCGAGCTCGATGTTGCCGTGCTCGTTGAACGACATTCTAATGAGCGTCTCTACAGAATTTCATCCGGGCTGGCGGGTTTGGTTGTTTTGGGGATGCCGAGTTTGGATGACGCGAAATCGTCAACATTGTCCTTAATTCCGTCTTTGGTGTAGACAGTGACCATATAGGTGCTGTGTCCGAATTCGCCCTTGTCGCGTGTCGCCCAGGCCTGCCAGTAGGCAGCCCCGTTTCGCCCTTTGATTTTTCCGACACGGCGGAGTTCTGTTCGCTTTAATTTCTGGTTGCTATAGATGGTTCGACCGGTCTCCTCGGTGAGCCCGCACTGTCCAAGCATCTTGTCGAGGACTTGGTTCATGTGGCGCTCATCGGTGTTTGGTGCGTAGTCGTAGGCGAGGGTGATGGAGTCGAGTGGCTGGTCGTCGATTAGATAGTTTAGCGCCTGAGGTTCAAGGCAGAAATAGGGGGAGCATCCGTCGACCTTGCCGAGCAACGGTAACTTGGACTGCCAACTTCCGGTGGGAATTGCATATTCGTAGAACACGCCACGGCAGACAAAGGAGAGCGAGGTGGCACGCGAGCCGGCGTCGATCATCCCGCAAAGATCGAAGGGCGAGGCGATACCAAAAGAAAAGGGCGTGATGACGATAAGGAAGAGCATCACGATGGGTATGGCGAGAATGGCGATGACGTTGCGACCGGTGGAATGAGACGGCTTCATATGCGCTCCTCGAGACAAAGATCTGTTGAGGATAGGCAGAAATGGATATGTTCAGAGAACAATTCAAGTTTAATCTCATGGCGCGAGATGGTCGACCGTTAGCGTCGAAAACCACCACAAAGGTGCCTGTCCCCTTTGTGGTGGTGGGGAGTGGACGGCTTCTTTTGGTGATAGTGTTAGCTGGAGGTATCATTAGGGCACATGGCGCGGGTTTGCATTGTGGGGTGTTTTGCCGTGAGCCGTTCTGCCCGTATTGGATTGATTGTCTTGGCGCTTGCGATCGCTGTGGTTGGCGCGGGCGCTGTCGGTATGGCATTTCTACCTGCTGCGGTGACGGAGCCGGTGGTCAAGCCTGTGACTCAATCTGTCGAACTTCTGACCGGCGACGACAAGCCCGAGACCATTACGGTTGATTTTGATGAGCAGCCGGCTGTGCTGGGTATTAGCAATTATCCGTGTATTCAGCTTGGGGCCATGCGCTATACCACGGATACAAGCCTGATCGATAGGGCGTCCGAGCTACTCAAGGGCAAAACATTTAAGCGTTGGTACGGATATGCGTCCTATCGGGCAAAAGCGAACGACATGGTTGGCGGATGCCACTCTTCCATCGAGCTGGACACTGCAAACGGCGCAAAGTTATGTGATGTCTCGTACGATCCGGGCTACGAGGGCAATGAGGGTCCGGGCATCTACATCATGGACGGCGATGTTGCCTATGTCATGGAGGGCGACCAGACCGAGCTCAACGATTTTATGGGTCAGTGTATCCAAGATGCCTATAAACAGACCTGCTTGCCTGACCCGCAGACTGCACGCGATAGTGGGTCTGCCCGTACATGGCTGTTCGAGGATGAGATGCCCTGGACCGTCGAATCGGGAAGTACGGGTTCGGCGAAGGAGTAGAGACCGCGACCACCACAAAGGTGCCTGTCCCCTTTGTGGTGGTTTTCGGTCTGTCTCGATCTGTAACATCTTGGCCGCTAAAAGTGGGCTTGGTGTTACAGATTGAGATTTTCGATTCAGGTGTCTTCTGTTCGTCTCGATTTGTAACAGATAGAGCTCTATTTGCTGACTAGATGTTACAGATTTAGATAAACGGGTGCCGCTGGTCATTTTATCTCGATCTGTAACATCTAGAGCCATAAACAGCCGCTAGATGTTACAGGATTGAGATAGTAAGGGGACGAGGCCGTAGCGGGTGAGCGCACCTGCTCCCTATCTTTCAATCACTCAGAAAATCTTATATATAGAGACTTAGATTTATGTATAAGATCGTACAAAGCTGGCAACAATACTTCTCGAACAACGTGAAGCCGCCCCGTAGGGCGGCCGCCCCAAGAGAGGTGATTCCATGAGAATCGATAAGCTAGCTATGACGTCGCGCGAGGCGCTGCAGACCGCCATGAGCACGGCTGCCGACGCGCAGGCCGGCGCGGTGGAGCCGATTCACCTGCTGTCCGCCCTGCTCGGTGCCGGCGAGCGCAATATCTCCGTGATCATCGAGCGCATCGGTGCCGACCCGGCTCAGCTTGCACGCTCCACGCAGGATGCCATTGACCACGCGCCCAAGGTTTCCGGCGAGGGTCAGCAGATGGGTCTTTCCAACGAGCTCGTCCGCGTCATCGAGAAGGCCGAGAAGAAGGCCACCAAGATGGGCGACAGCTTTGTGGTGACTGAACATTTGCTGATGGCGCTTGCCGAGGACAAGGGCGAGGCCGGTCGTGTACTGCGCGACGCCGGCGTCACCAAGGAGCGCATCGAGCAGGTCTACGAGGAGCTGCGCGGCGATGACCGCGTGACGTCTGCCGAGGACAAGACCCAGTTTGAGGCGCTGGAGCAGTACGGTCGCAATATCTGCGACCTTGCCCGCGCCGGCAAGCTCGACCCGGTCATCGGCCGTACCGACGAGATCCGTCGTACCATCCAGGTCCTGTCCCGCCGCACCAAGAACAACCCCGTGCTCATCGGCGAGCCGGGCGTCGGCAAAACTGCTATCGTCGAGGGCATCGCCCAGCGTATCGTGGCCGGCGACGTGCCGAGCACCCTGCGCGACCGCGACCTTATCGAGCTCGACATGAGCGCGCTGGTCGCCGGCGCCAAGTACCGCGGCGAGTTCGAGGACCGCTTGAAGGCCGTACTCAAAGAAGTGCAAAAATCCGAGGGCAAGGTCATCCTGTTCATCGATGAGCTCCACACCATCGTGGGCGCGGGTGCCACCGAGGGCTCCATGGACGCCGGCAACATCCTCAAGCCGGCGCTCGCCCGCGGCGATCTGCATGCGATCGGCGCGACCACGCTCGACGAATACCGCAAGTACATCGAGAAGGACGCGGCGCTCGCCCGTCGTTTCCAGACCGTTATGGTGAGCGAGCCTACCGTCGAGGACACCATCTCGATCCTGCGTGGCCTCAAGGAGAAGTACGAGATCTTCCACGGCGTGCACATCACCGATAGCGCGCTCGTGGCCGCCGCCGATCTATCCGATCGCTATATTGCCGACCGCTTCCTGCCCGACAAGGCCATCGACCTGGTCGACGAGGCCGCAAGCCGCCTGCGCATGGAGCTCGACAGCATGCCGGTCGAGATTGACGCCACCACGCGTCAGCTCACCCAGCTGCAAATCGAAGAGCAGGCGCTCATGAAGGAGACCGACGACGCCTCCAAGGAGCGTCTGGAGGCCCTGCGCCAGGAGATTGCCGAGGTCCAAGAAAAGCTCAACGTGCAAAAGGCCGGCTGGCTCAACCAGAAGAACGCCATCGACCACGTGCAGGAGCTTAAGGGTCAGCTCGACGAGGCCAGAAGCGAAGAGGAGCGCGCGACGCGCAACGGCGACCTGGGCCGTGCGTCCGAGCTGCGCTACTCCGTGATTCCGGGTCTGCAGCAGCAGATTCAGGATTCCGAGGCTGCGCTCGAGGCGCAAAAGCAGCAGGACGGCGAGGGCCTCAACGAGCAGGTGACCTCCGATGAGATCGCCGAGGTCGTGAGTGCCTGGACCGGCGTGCCCGTGGCCAAGATGATGCAGGGCGAGCTCGACAAGCTGAAGGGCTTGGAGGGTGAGCTGCATAAGCGCGTCATCGGCCAGGACGAGGCCGTCTCCGCCGTGGCCGCGGCCGTGCGTCGCAGCCGTGCGGGCCTTTCCGATCCGGACAAGCCCATCGGCAGCTTCTTCTTCCTGGGCCCCACCGGCGTGGGCAAGACCGAGCTCGCCAAGGCGCTTGCCGAGTGCCTGTTCGACGACGAGCGCGCGCTCGTGCGTATCGACATGTCCGAGTACATGGAGAAGTTCAGCGTCCAGCGTCTGATCGGTGCGCCCCCGGGATACGTGGGTTACGACGAGGGCGGCCAGCTCACCGAGGCCGTGCGCCGTCGTCCCTACTCCGTGATCTTGCTCGACGAGATGGAGAAGGCCCATCCGGATGTCTTTAACGTGCTGCTGCAGGTGCTCGACGACGGTCGCCTGACCGACGGTCAGGGTCGCCAAGTGTCCTTCAAGAACACGATCATCATCATGACGTCCAACGTGGGCTCCAAAGCCATCGCCGATCTGTCCGGTAAGGACGAGGAGGAGATGCGCCATCAGGTCGACGCCGCCATGGCTCAGACCTTCCGCCCCGAGTTCCTCAACCGTATCGACGATATCGTGGTGTTCCATCCGCTCGGCATGGCGCAGATCGAGAAGATCGTCGACATCCAGCTTGCCGACGTCCGCGCGCGTCTGGCCAAGGAGCGCATGACGCTTGCCGTCACCCCGGCGGCCAAGCAGATGCTCGCCGTGGGCGGCCTGGACCCCGTGTTCGGTGCCCGTCCGCTCAAGCGTCTGGTCCAGCGCGAGGTCGTGGACGCCATCGCCGCCGCCATCATCGACGGCACGGTGCGCGAGGGCGATCAGGTGACGGTCGATGTCGACAAGGACGGCGGCTTTACCGTCGTGTGCGATAACACGCCGGCGGCCACCTACGAGGTTCCCGATGCCGAGTAGATTTTTGGGACATGCCTTAAAATCTGCCAGCCGTCTCTAAACGCCAAGGGCGGCGGATCCAATTGGGTCCGCCGCCCTTTTTCGTGCGACAATCGATGATGTTGAACGGATGCGATGCAAGGAGCTATGCAGATGAAAGACGAGATCAAGACAAGTGCGCCGGCGACCGATGCCGCACCCGCCGCACCCAAGCCTGTGCCTAAGCCTGTGCCTAAGCCGGCACCCAAGCCGCGCGACCCCTACATCCGTGCCGAGAACGAGGACGACGACGGCTACGATCCCTACAGCGATCGCCGCCCCGAGCGCGAGCCAATGTTCGAAGCCGACCCCTGGCGCTGAGTGCCACCAAAAAGGCCACCAAAAAGTTGCGGTGAAATAGGGACTGTTTTGCTGTTTGACCAGCAAAAACAATCCCTATTTCACCGCAACTGCGTTGGGCGGCTGTCTTCGGGCCGGCTAGTCCTGGGCTTTGATACTCGGCAGCAGGATCTGCGCGAGGTAGTCGGTTTCGAGCTTAGTGGCACCATCGGCCTTGCCGTCTTTACCCACCAGGTCGTTCTTGATCTGGCTATACGTATAGCGGTTGCCGGTCGTAAGCTCGACAAGCTCAATGGCCGTGTCCATGGGGTAGGTTGACACGGGGTTCTGCGTCCGTCCGTTGATGGTCTGGGGCACCACGTACGGATAGACGGGGCCGCTGGCGTAGACGGTATAACCGTTGCCTAGATTGGCCGCGCCCAAAACCGTATCGCCTTCATCGGGCGTAAAGCTCTCGCCCTCGCGCACCGCGACGAGCGTCACGAGCGGCGTATTGGCGTCGTCGCCCAGATAGATGCATAGCGTGCTTCCGTTTTGCCAAGTTGCGACCTTGCCGTACCACTCGACGGGAATATCGAGCTGGTAGAGGTCGGTTGCCTTGTGGCGAGCGTCAGCATCACGGGACGCCTGTGCTTTTTGCGCGCTCACGGCATTGACGGCGGCGTCGCGCCGCGCGGTTGCTGCCTGCTGGAGCACTTTGGCAGCCGCGGCGGAGCTCGCACCGCCCTCCTCGGCATACTTGGCGGCGGCATCGATCTGGTCGTCAGTCACCGTGTCGGCCGAAGGCACCTTGAGCTTAAAGGTGGCCTGGGCACTTAAATCCTGTCCATCGCTCTTAACGGTGACCTGCGTCTTGGTGGTCGGGACGGTATAGATGGTGCCGTCGGCCGCGATGGGGGAGGCGGCGATGGAGAACGTGTAATCGCCGGGCAGCAGCTTAATGCCGCGACCGTGCTCGTCAACGTAGAGCGTTTCGCTCACGGAAGAACCGTCGGAATCCTGCCCGCTCACCTGCACGGGAATCTTGGAGCCAGTTGAGCAGTCGAGGCCCGCGGCATGCACGCCAATCTGCACCGACATCATGGTATGGGCGTTTGCGGCAAGTACGGCAGCCTGCTCTTGCTGATATCCGTTCCAGGCAGCATAGCCTGCGCCGCCGGCGACGAGCGCGACGGCCACAACGCCGGCAACCATCAGGTTGCGGCGCTTGGGCGACATCTTACGATGACGAACCTCGGCTTCGCGTGCCGAAGGAACGGACGGCAGGGGAATATCGCCCATGGCGATGGTCTCGTCCACGGCAGGCGCAGAGCCCAGGCCGGGAAGCTCGCGGGTCAGCGAATCTTCGGCCGGCAAGCTGTCGAGCAAGATGGTTTCCTCGCTCGTGTCGGATTCGGGCTGGTCGTCGGCCTCGCATTCGGAATCCTCGTGCCCCGCCCCGTCTTCGGTGGGCGCGGCGCCATCGTCTTTTGCATTCTGATCATCGGGCTGTGCCTCGATTTCCGGCTCATCCTGCACATCAACGCTCGAATCGTCAAACGCAACATCGTCAAGCGAAATCCGGTCTAGGCTCTCCAGGGCCTCGGCACACGCTTCTGCATCTTGGGCCGCATCCTCTTGGCCCATCGTCTCATCTTTCATATATCCCCCAAGCTCAATATCGGGACAACACTGTACCCAAAAACGGGACTCCATAGAGCCGCCGCATGATTTGAAATCCGATTTTATATATGCGCATGTTTTTGAATAGATGAATAGAGACGCAATGACAAAAGCCCCCGGAAAGCGAGTGAAACGCTGTCCGGGGGCTCTGCGAGACATTGGATTAAAAATCTGGCGAGCGGGCCTATGCCCAGGCGCCAACAGCGACCGACATGTTACTCGGCGTGCGCGTAATCCACCTTGGCGCGGCGAGCGGTAGCCTTCTCCCAATCGCTGGTGCCCTCAAAGACATCCTGCTTGTAGGGATTGCGGCCGAGCTTCTTGGCGCGGTAGGCGATGTAGATGATCGCGGCGACGTTGGCGACCAGTGCGGCGATCGAGACCGCGGTAGCGGCGCCGGGGTCGAGCGTGGAGTGGGTCACAAAGATGGACTCCTCCTGGAAGTACGGGAACACCTGGGCAAACATGCACCAAATAGCAAGCGTAAAGGCGCGGTTCTGGATCCAGCCACCCTTGTTCCAGATAAAGGCGGCGACGGTGGGCGCCAGCAGCAGCGCAAAGCCGCAGAACCAGGAGTGGGTGGGCAGGCAGTTGTAGGTGTAGCAGAAGTTCCAGATATCGTAGGCGATGATGTAGACCCAGGTCATATCGGGCCACAGCATGTCGGTCTGATCCTCGGAGGCGTAGACGCTCCACCAACCGGTCATGCAGAAGATGTTGATGATACCGGCGATGCCGTTGAACACGTTGTTCCAGCCGGCCAGCTGCGTGGCGCCCTCGGAGGTGACCCAGGTGGACTCGCCCAGGACAAAGAAGTGATAGGCGCTCTCAAAGTCGGACACGACGGCGATCATGATGTTGATGGCGACGATCACAAACGGCCACGCGCGGAACCAATGCGCCTTGCCGATCTTTCCCCACTGGTACTTAATGGCAATGAAGCCCCAGCAACCGGCCAGCGCCGCGTATACCTTGGCGTAGTGGAACCAGCTGTTCTGGTACACATGGGTGGGGTTGGTGAGCGCCCACTCGGCACCCTGTGAGACGCCGATGGCGATGGCGACGCAGTAGATGGTCATGGCCAGCGGAGCCACGCCAAAGATGATTGCCGCGCCCAGCTTGGTGCGGCGGCCGACTTCGTTGAGCACGATCAGGCCAATAAAGACCATGGCCCAGCCGGCCCAGTGGATAAGGGTATCGCTACCCCAAACATCGAACAGCATGCTGCTCTCCTTTCACACGCCCGCGGCCCCTCTTCTGATCGCGGGCAGTTTGGCCAAATGTCGTCAGTTCTGGGGCTTGCGCTCCGGATACTTGGCGGTATAGCCCTCGATGTGGAGTGTCGAGGCGATGATTTCCTTGACCGTTTCGTCGGGCACATCGGGGTGCGTGCGGATATACATCAAAAGACCCATGATGAGGGTGTAGAACGTCTCGTAGACATGGTCGATGCGTAGCTCATGATGGGCGACAAAATCCACTACGGTGGTGTCGCAGATATACTGCGCCACGCGCTGGACCACGTTGTGCAAAAAGCCGCCGTAGAGCGCGCCGCTGCTCGAGGTAAGCGTGCTCGGCAGCTCGTGGCCGCTGGCGACCAGGCGCTTAAAGAGCGGGGCGACGGTGTCGAGCGCGCCCTCGATATCACCGACGGTGCGGTCGGCGTTCCACCGCTCGAGTTCGGAGATAAAGCCGTCGATCGCCTCGTCCATAACAGCGGTGACGGCGGCGTCCATGTCGGCGAAGTAATGGTAGAACAATGAACGCGTGCAGCCGGCTCGCTTGGTCACGGCCGATACCGATAGGTGGGACACGCCCAGCTCGGAGCTTACGGTGCGCACGGCATCGAGGATCTCGCGACGGCGTTCGTCGCCCGTCAGGCGCTTTGCCGCGCTATCGGATGCGGGGACGGCATCGACCACAGAGGTACCTGCTGTGTTGTTGCCCATGTTTTGCCGCCTTTCATCCTCTTTTGCCTGACCGTTCGCCTAACAGTCTTGAATATTGTTGACGGTTCGTCAATACTATTTTTGACACAATGTCAACAATGGCGGGTGAACGGCATGGGGCATGCCCGGCCTGCAAAAAAAGAGGGGCGCTGCGTGCCTGTCAGGCTGCGGCAAGAGAAGGGACGACTATGATTCTCAACGGACCGGGGATTAGCTATACCGAGCCCGATATCGGTGCGGAGTTTGTGCCGCCGCTGCCGGAGCATCCGCGCGAGGCCATCGTCAAACTGTGCGAGCACTGCACCAACCGCCTGCTGCATCGCGACGAGCTGCTGGGCTATGAGTACTGGTCGTTTGCCGAGGCCGCGACCGACGCGCAGGCCGAGGTGCTCTGCAAGATGAAGATGCGCCGTCCCTATACGCTGTCCGAGATGGTCAAGCTCACCGGCATGCCCGAGGCAAAGATCGAAAAAATGCTCGACGATATGAGCTACACGGGCCTGCTCGAGTACAACTGGGAAAACCCCGAGCGCGCCAAGCAATGGGTGCTGCCCATGCTGGTACCGGGTTCCGCCGAGTTCCTCAACATGCGCGTGAGCCAGCTCGAGGAGCATCCGGTCTATGCCAAGTTCTTTGAGCAGGCGTCCAAGGGGCCGCTGTCCAAAGCCACGCCGATGGTGCCGCCCGGAGGCGCCGGTATCGGCATGCACGTCATTCCGGTCGAGAAGGCCATCGACGCCGCGAGCACCTCGGTGCCGATCGAGCATATCGAGCACTGGCTCGACAAATACGAGGGTAAGTATGCCGCCAGCACCTGCAGCTGCCGCGCGAGCCGTCGCGTGATGGGCGAGGGCTGCGCCGACGACCCGGCCGATTGGTGCATTGCCGTGGGCGATATGGCCGACTACGTGGTTGAGACCGACCGCGGCCACTATGTGACGCGCGACGAGGTTTACGACATCCTGCGCCAGGCCGAGGACAACGGCTTTGTGCACCAGATCACCAACATCGATGGCGAGAACAAGATCTTCGCCATCTGCAACTGCAACGTCAACGTGTGCTACGCTCTGCGCACCTCGCAGCTGTTCAACACGCCTAACCTGTCGCGCTCGGCCTATGTCGCCAAGGTCGAGAAGGACAAGTGCGTGGCCTGCGGTCGCTGCGTTGAGGTGTGCCCGGCCGGTGCCGCCAAGCTCGGCCAGAAGCTCTGCAGCAAAAAGGCCGGCGGACAGGTGCCCGAGTATCCGCGCCAGGAGCTGCCCGATGCCACCAAGTGGGACCACACCAAGTGGTCGCCCAACTACCGCAACGATAACCGTATCGAGACGCACGAGTCCGGCACCGCGCCCTGCAAGACGGCTTGCCCCGCGCACGTTGCCGTTCAGGGCTATCTGAAGCTTGCGGCACAGGGCCGCTATGACGAGGCCCTGGCACTCATTAAGCGCGAGAACCCGCTGCCCGCTATCTGCGGCCGTGTGTGCAACCGCCGCTGTGAGGATGCCTGTACCCGCGGCCGTGTAGACGCTGCCGTGGCCATCGACGAGGTCAAGAAGTTCATCGCCCAGCGCGATCTGGATGCCGCGACCCGCTATGTCCCGCCTGTGGTGACCCCGACGCGTGCCGGCGGCTTCGATCAGAAGATCGCCATCATCGGCGCCGGTCCGGCCGGCCTGTCCTGCGCTTTCTACCTGGCCGAGAAGGGCTACAAGCCCGTCGTGTTCGAGAAGAACGAGCACCCGGGCGGCATGCTTACCTACGGCATTCCCAGCTTTAAGCTGCAGAAGGACGTCATTGAGGCCGAGGTCGAGGTCATTCGCCTGATGGGTGCCGAGTTTCGCTATGGCGTGGAAGTCGGTCGCGACGTGACGCTCGACGAGCTGCGCGCGCAGGGCTTTAAGGCCTTCTACGTTGCCATTGGCTGCCAGGGCGGCCGCCTTGCCGGCATTCCGGGCGAGGATGCCGAGGACGTGACCGTGGCCGTCGACTTCCTTCGCGAGGTTAACAGCGGCAAGATCGATACCCTGTCCGGCCGCACCATTGTAGTGGGCGGCGGCAACGTGGCCATCGACGTTGCCCGCAACGCCTGCCGTCTGGGCTCTGAGCATGTTGAGATGTTCTGCCTGGAGAGCGAGGCCCAGATGCCCGCCAGCGAGGAGGAGCGTCGCGAGGCCGTTGAGGACGGCGCTCACATCAGCTGCGGCTGGGGCCCCAAGGAGATTCACCTGGACGAGGCCGGTCGTGTGTGCGGTATCACCTTCAAGCGCTGCACGCGCGTCTTTGACGACGAGGGCCGTTTTGCGCCCGAGTACGACGAGAACGATCTGCGCCGTGTCGATGCCGACCGTGTCGTCATGTCGATTGGCCAGTCCATTGTGTGGGGCGACCTGCTGGCTGGCTCCAAGGTGGAGCTCGGCCGCGGCCAGGGTGCCCTTGCCGATCCCCAGACTTACCAGACCGCCGAACCCGACATCTTTGTGGGCGGCGACGTCTACACCGGCCCCAGCTTTGCCATCGACGCTATCGCCGCCGGCCACGAGGCCGCGGTGTCCATCCATCGCTTTGTGCAGCCGGGCTCCACGCTCACCATCGGCCGCAATCAGCGCCGCTACACCGCGCTCGACCGCGACGACGTTGTGCTCGAGAGCTACGACAACGCGAGCCGCGAGGTTGCGCATGTGGACCGCGAACGCGAGAAGGCTGCGCCGTTTAGCGAGTATGTTGAGACCTTTACCGAGGAGCAGGTGCGCGCCGAGACCGCCCGCTGCCTGGGCTGCGG
>URNI01000018.1 GCA_900549135.1 uncultured Collinsella sp. | reverse complement strand
GGCCGCAAGGGCCGCATCACTGGCCTGATGCGTATGATGGGCAAGCTCGCCCCCGAGGATCGTCCCATGATGGGCAAGCGCGCCAACGAGATGCGCCAGCTGATCGAGGGCATGCTCGACGAGCGCACCACCGAGATGAAGGCCGCCGCCCTCAAGCACGCACTCGAGCACGAGGCCGTCGACATCACGCTGCCGGGCATCCGTCCGCAGATCGGTCACCAGCACCTGATCAAGCAGATCATCGAGGAGGCCGAGGACATCTTCTGCGGCATCGGCTACACCGTCGAGTCCGGCCCCATGGTCGATACCTCCTATTACAACTTCACTGCGCTCAATGCTCCCATGGATCACCCGAGCCGCTCGGCCCGCGATACCTTCTACGTGGTCGACAACAACCCCGGCAGCGTCGCGCACCCCGAGGCTCACGCCCATGGCGAGTCCGATGTGCTGCTGCGCACCCAGACCTCGGGCGTGCAGATCCACACCATGGAGTCGCAAAAGCCGCCCATCTACATGATCTGCCCGGGCACCGTCTACCGTCCCGACACGGCCGATGCCTGCCACCTGCCGCAGTTCAACCAGATCGAGGGCCTGGTCGTCGACGAGGGCATCACCTTTGGCGACCTTAAGGGCACGCTCGACTACTTTGTTAAGTGCATGTTTGGCGAGGACCGCAAGACGCGCTACCGTCCGCACTTCTTCCCCTTCACCGAGCCTTCCTGCGAGGTGGACGTGAGCTGCCACGTGTGCGGCGGCAAGGGCTGCAACTTCTGCAAGCACAGTGGCTGGATCGAGATCTTGGGCTGCGGCATGGTCGACCCCAACGTCCTGATCAACTGCGGCATCGACCCCGAGAAGTACACCGGCTTCGCCTTTGGTATTGGCGCCGAGCGCGTCGCGGCACTGCGCTACGACCTGCCCGACCTGCGAACGCTCATGACAGGTGATATGCGCTTCTTGAACCAATTTTAAGTTGACCTGTCCCGGCGGCTTCCCGAGCCACCGCACCTTGCCTTTCAATCGTCGGTTGCGTACCTAAGTACGCGGCCCTCCTCTTTCAAGGCAATCTGCGGCACCTCGGAAACCCGTCTCCGTAGCTGGAGTTTTCCGTCTGTTTATTGCAGACGTTACAGATGAAAGGAGACCAGTTAGATGCGCGTTTCTTACGACTGGCTCAAGACCATGATCGATATTCCGGAGGATCCCAAGACCCTTTCGGACGAATATATCCGTACCGGCACCGAGGTCGAGGCGATCGACACCGTGGGCGAGTCCTTCGACCACGTGGTGACCGCCAAGGTGCTCACCAAGACCCCGCACCCCGATAGCGACCACATGTATGTGTGCTCGGTCGATGTGGGCGACAAGAATCTCGACGCCGACGGCAACCCCGCTCCGCTGCAGATCGTCTGCGGCGCGCAGAACTTCGAGGCCGGTGACCACATCGTCACGGCCATGATCGGTGCCGTGCTTCCCGGCGACGTCAAGATCAAGAAGAGCAAGCTTCGCGGCGTCGTGTCCATGGGCATGAACTGCTCCGCGCGCGAGCTCGGCCTGGGCGGCGACCACTCCGGCATCATGATCCTGCCCGAGGATACGCCCTGCGGCATGCCGTTTGCCGAGTACGTGGGCTCGAGCGACACCGTGCTCGACTGCGAGATCACGCCCAACCGCCCCGACTGCCTGTCCATGATCGGCATGGCCCGCGAAACCGGTGCCATCTTCGACCGCGATTTCCACGTTGAGCTGCCCGCCATCAAGGTCGAGACCGGCCGCGCGACCGACGACGAGCTTTCGGTCGAGATTGCCGACGAGGGCCTGTGCGACCGCTACGTCGCCCGCATCGTGCGCAACGTGAAGGTCGGCCCGTCGCCCGACTGGATGGTCAAGCGCCTTAACGCCCTGGGTGTGCGCCCGCACAACAACATCGTCGACATCACCAACTATGTGATGATGCTCACCGGTCAGCCGCTGCACGCCTTTGACCTGGACACCTTTGCCGAGCGCGATGGCCACCGTCGCGTGGTGGTTCGCGCCGCCCAGCAGGATGAGAAGTTCACGACGCTCGACGGCGAGGAACGCGTGCTCGACGCCGGCATGGGCCTTATCACCGACGGCGAGCGCCCCGTGGCGTTGGCCGGCGTTATGGGCGGCATGGATTCCGAGATCGAGGACGACACCGTCGACGTGATGGTCGAGAGTGCCTGCTTCAACGCCGGTCGCACCTCGCACACCAGCCGCGACCTGTCGCTGATCTCCGACGCCTCCATTCGCTTTGAACGTCAGGTCGACGAGACCGGCTGCGTGGATGTCGCCAACGTTACCTGCGCGCTGATCGAGGAGATTGCCGGCGGCGAGGTTGCTCCCGGCTATGTCGACGTTTTCCCCGCGCCCAAGACCATCGACAACATTAAGCTGCGCCTGGCCCGCGTGCACGCTATTTGCGGTGCCGATATCGAGCCCGACTTTATCGAGCGTTCGCTCACCCGTCTGGGCTGCACCGTCGAGCGCGACGGCGAGGACTTTATGGTTACCCCGCCGAGCTTCCGTCCCGACCTGCCGCGCGAGATTGACCTCATTGAGGAGGTCCTGCGCCTGTGGGGCATGGGCCGCGTGACGGCGACCATCCCGGCTGCCAAGAACCACATCGGCGGCCTGACCCGCGAGCAGAAGCTCACCCGCAAGGTCGGCGAGATCTTGCGCGCCTGCGGCCTCAACGAGACCACGACTTTTGGCTTTGCCGCGCCGGGCGACCTGGAGAAGATCGGTATGTCCACCGAGTGCCGCGGCTGCCCCGTGGTGCTCATGAACCCGCTGGTAGCCGAGCAGACCGAGATGCGTCGTTCGCTGCTGCCGGGCTTGCTGCAGTCCGTGGCCTACAACGAGGCTCACGGTACGCCCAACGTGCATCTGTACGAGGTCGGCAGCCTGTTCCACGGTCGCGAGAACGCCAGCCTGCCCAAGGAGACCAAGTCCGTCGCGGGCGTGCTCTCGGGCCAGTGGAGCGAGCAATCTTGGAACATGAAGTACCGCAAGCTGCGCTTCTTCTCTGGCAAGGGCATCGTCGAGGAGCTGCTCGCCCAGCTGCGCATCGAGAAGGTTCGCTTCCGTCCCGTCGAGGGCGAGGGCTATGCCTTCCTGCAGCCGGGTCGTGCGGCCGAGGTTCTGTCCGGCGGCACCGTGCTGGGCTGGGTCGGCGAGATCCACCCCGAGGCGCGCGAGGCTATGGGCATCGACGAGGTCGTCGTTGCCTTTGAGCTTGACCTGGACAAGCTGATCAAGGGCGCCCGCAACCAGGATAACTACCGTGAGTTCTCGCAGTACCCGGCCGTTGAGCACGACCTTGCTATCGTGGTCGACAACACTGTGACCTGCGAGGATCTTGAGCGTCGTATTACGAGTGCCGGCGGCAAGCTGCTCGAGGGCGTGCGCCTGTTCGATGTCTACCGCGATCCGGTCCGCATCGGCAAGGGTAAGAAATCCATGGCCTTTGCGCTTACGTATCGCTCCGACGACCACACGCTCACCAGCGAAGAGGTCGAAAAGGCGCACCAGAAGATTGTCACCAAGGTGTGCAAGGGCGTAAACGGCGAGGTTCGCGGATAGGTTCTGCGCTGGGGTATGGGTCGGCGGTGGCTGCCGCCGAGTCCTACGTGACCGCTATGCTCGGTATGAGGCATCGTTGAGCATGCATATATGACATGCGCATTACATAACGGCGTGCTGCTTTGTCGGCGGCGCGCCGTTTTGTTATGATAGCCCGCGGCGTGTTACGAATCTGACAATACGTAACACTGGAAAGGTGATTCAAGCGGCGTTGCAATTCCGTGCGCCGATAACCGGGAGGCGTACATGCACATTCCAGATAATTATCTGTCCCCGCAGACCGATGCCGTTATGGCGGTGGCGATGGTGCCCGTTTGGATCCACTGCATCAAAAAGGTGCGCGCCACGCTCGATCGCGAGCACATGGCGTTCCTGGGCATCTGCGCCGCGTTCTCCTTCCTGCTCATGATGTTCAACGTGCCGCTGCCTGGCGGCACCACAGGCCACGCCGTTGGTGGCGCACTCATCGCGCTGCTGCTGGGCCCCGAGGCCGCGGCTATCGCGGTTTCGGTCGCGCTGGCGCTGCAAGCGCTGCTGTTTGGCGACGGCGGCATCCTGTCCTTTGGCGCTAACTGCTTTAACATGGCCTTCGTGTTGCCGTTTGCCGCAGCCATCGTGTTCCGCGCGCTTAACAGCCGTTTGCACGACAAGAGCTGGGGCACCTCGGTTTCGGCCATCGTAAGCGGCTGGGTCGGCCTGTGCCTGGCGGCCCTGTGCGCAGCAATCGAGTTTGGTATTCAGCCGATGCTTTTCACGAATGCTTCGGGCGCTCCGCTGTACTGCCCCTTCCCGCTGTCCATTGCCATTCCGGCCATGATGATCCCGCATATGTTGGTAGCCGGCGTGGTCGAGGGCGTGGCGACTGCCGCGATCTACGGCTTTATCAAGAAGACGGCGCCGGGCGTTATCGTCGGTCCCGAGGCTTACGACGGCCTGCTGGACGCCGAGGGCGCAGCCGCCAAGAAGACCTCGCTGGTCCCCACACTCATCCTGGTCGCCGTGCTTGTCGTGGCCACGCCGCTGGGCCTGCTGGCCACGGGTGACGCCTGGGGTGAGTGGGATGCCGAGGGCGCCGCGACCGCCGTTCAGGAGGCTGGCGACGACAGCCTGCAGGCTTCGGTCGGCCTTGACACCCCGACCTTTGCCGACGCTCTGCCTACGGGTGATTACCTGCAGGCCTATTCCGAGGAGCAGGGTCATGGCTTTGCCGGTCAGGCTGCCATGTATATCCTGTCCGGCGTGATCGGCGTGGCGGTGCTCACCATCGCATTCCGTCTGATCTCGCTGACGGTTAAGGAAAGCGGTGCTCATGGCAATAGCCGAGCTGCCTAGCTGGCTTGCGGTCGAGCAGCGTTACGAGCCCGTGGGGGCTCGGCATCGTGTAATGCAACAGAATGTCCTGCACCTGGCGAGCCTGCTTGAGCGGGTTCGCCTTGGTGGGGGCGCGCACGAGGGCGGGTCGATGGTCGACCGCGCCCTTTCTTGCGTTTCGGCTCCGGTGCGCTTGGTGGGGATGTTCGTCTGCGTCCTGTGCGTGTGTCTGACACAGAGCCCGCTGTACCTCATGTTGATGGCGGCTATCGCGCTGGTGCTCGTTGCCGTGCGCCCTGTACGCGGGCTGCGCGCGACCTTTGTGCCGGCGCTTGGCGCTGCGGGGCTCGCAGTGGTCCTGGCGCTGCCTGCCCTGCTGCTGGGCGCTTCCGCTACGGGTGCCATGCTCAAAATTGCGCTTAAGACGTTTATTAACGTGTCGCTCGTGCTGGGTGTTTCGCGGACGCTCACCTGGAACCGCATGTCGGCGGCGCTCAAGACGCTACATCTGCCCGACGAGGTCTTTTTTACGTTTGATATGGCGCTCAAGCACATCGAGGTGCTGGGCCGAACGGCGCACGATCTGACCGAATCGGTCATGCTGCGCAGTGTGGGTCGCGCGCCTGAGGGGTTTTCGCGCACCGACTCGGTCGCGGGTATCATGGGCATGACGTTTATCAAGGCGATGGAATGCAGCCATGCGATGGACGAGGCCATGCTCTGCCGTGGGTTTGCCGGTGTGTATCCGGCGCCCGCGCGCGCCGGGCTTGGCTGGCGCGATGCGGTCTATGCGGCCGGCGTGGCGCTGCTGGCAGTGTTGTGCGCCGTGCTGTAGGCGCTGCTGGTTCCGGCTGGGGATGCAAATGGGGAAGGGCGACGTTTTGACGATCGATATGAATAGTGCGGCGGGCGCGAACGGTGCGGGCGGCGCCGAGGTCGCGCCGCTCATCGAGCTGCGCGACGTGGTGTTCTCCTATGCGGGCCATACAGTCGTCGATGGCGTTTCACTGCAGGTGGACCGTGGGGAGCTCGTTGCTCTGCTCGGTCCCAACGGCTGCGGCAAGACGACAATCATGCGTCTTATCAACGGCCTTGAGCTCGCGGATGCCGGCGCATACCTGTTTGACGGACGCGTGGTCGATGCGGCGTATCTGAAGGATTCTGCTGCTGCTCAGAAGTTCCACCAGCGCGTAGGCTTCGTATTCCAAAACGCCGATGCCCAGCTGTTCTGCGCCACGGTCGGTGAGGAGGTCGCTTTTGGACCGGCTCAAATGGGGCTGCCGGCAGACGAGCTCGAGCGCCGCGTCCGCGATGCCATGGAGCTGTTCCAGGTTGCCGATCTGGTCGATGCCTCGCCCTATCAGCTTTCGGGTGGGCAAAAGAAGCGTGTGGCGCTGGCGGCAGTCGTATCGATGAATCCCGATATCCTAGTGCTCGATGAGCCCACCAATGGGCTCGACGAGGATTCATGCGACATCGTGGTCAACTTCTTGCTGGCCTACGTCGCGGCGGGTAAGACGGTCTTGATGAGCACGCATCACCAGGATTTGGTGCGACGCCTGGGTGCCCGTGCAATCTATATCGATCGATATCACCATGTGGTCGAGGCGTCTTCGTCGTCGTATGGAACCGAAAGCGGTGCTACGGACTAGTTGCTGCGTAGAGCGTGCGTAGCCGTCCGCGCGGCTTTGCCGTGATGGTATAGTTATCCAGGTTTTTTATGGGGGTGGCTATGCCAAGCTGGAACATTCATATCGCTCAGACGGAGCGTTTGCTGGAGCGCACTGGTGCGCTTGCCAATAGCGTGCGCGACCGCAATGCCTTTTTGTTTGGCTGCGTGGTTCCGGATATCTTCGTGGGCTATATGGTCCCTGGCATCGCCGATCCCATCCCGTACCGCATTACGCACTTTGCAAAGCCCGAGCCTATCCCTAAGCCTCGTGAGCATGAGTTCTGGGATACCTATGTGGCACCGTTGCTTAAAAGTTCGCCCACCGGTGCGCCAGCCGCGGCTACCTCGATTGTCGAGGAGCGCGAGCGACTGAATCGCGTGCACTATCCCCAGCGCTACAGGGATGCCGAGCCGGTTGCCGGTCCCGGCGCCTGTGAGTTCTCGCTTGCATCCGAAGATGTGGCGCAGTCGTTGCTCGATTTGACACTGGGTGTCTGGTCGCATCTGGTGGCCGATACCGTATGGAATACGCGCGTGAATCAGTACCTGGAGGCGCACGGCGGCAAGCCGTGTGAGGAGTTCCGCATTAAAAAGCAAGGCGACTTTGACTGGTTTGGCAAGACGCTGGGCATTGTCTCCATTCCGCGTGCGACCGATCGCCTGTATACCGCTGCGACGCGTTTTGGGCAGTATCCCATCCATAAAGAATATGTGCTCAAGACCATCGGCGTCATGCACGAGATTGTACGCGAAAACCCCGGCGAGCCCGATCATCCGCCGTACCGCCTGCTGACCGAGAAATTCTTTGACGCAACGTTTACCGAGGTCATCGAGCTGACCGAAGCGGGCTTTGCGGCTCGCGTTGCCGCTTCTGACGTTCCCGCAGTCCCTCTGATCGCTAGCTGCTAGCCGGCCGGCTTAACGGAGAATAGTTCATCCCAATTGACCAACAGCTCCCGTCGCAGGGCATCTTCGGTGGTGCGTTCCTGATCGGTCTTTGGGATGTAGGGGAGCCCCGCCTTTTTATGAATGAGCTCGGCGATGTTGCTAAAGCTCTTCGTGTCCTTGATTTGCTCATAGGTTATCTGGATAACGTCATAGCCCATGCTTGTGAGGGCGGTGGTGCGCTCGGCATCGGAGAGACTTGCGGCTTCGCTGTCATGGGCGGAGCGGCCTTGGCATTCCAGAATGACGCCCATGCTGTTGGTGGCACTTTCGATGAGGATATCGGCGTAGCAGCAGGTTTTGTCATACAGTGAGCGCGCGGCGTCGCTGAGTGGGATGCGCACGTTGTTTGCGATGTTGATGCCCATGCCGCCCTCGTTGCGGGGGAGCGAGACAAGCATGGAAGTCTGTACTTCGAAGGGCGAGGCGGTCTGCCCCGTCATGTGCTCGGCCGCCCAGCGCAGTTGTTTAACGCCGCGCAGGCCTGCGGCCTGCTTGGCGAACGCGGCGATATCCGCTGCGCTGAGGAGCGGTGGGCGCTTCCACAGGTTGGTGTCATTGCCCTTGGTGTCGTTAACACGCTCCCAGCCGCAGTCGGGTGGAATGAGCTTAAGCGAAATAGCTTCATCGAGTTGTTGGTGCGTTCGCTCGCAGGGCTTAAACACTGCAAAGGAGCCGCACATCTCGTAGCAAGCCATGAGTAGCTGGTTGCGTGAGACCTGCGTGGCAAGGCTGAGCAGTGTGAACTCCGGGGACGTGACATCAAATCCATGCTCAGTCTGCCTAAACGACCCCGGAGGTGGTTCCTGGGTCAGGAGGTGCGACTTGAACAAGCTACGTGATCCGGATTGTGCCCGAGTGAATACAAGCCTGTGAAGCGGTGCGTGAAGCAGGTCTTTTACAACTGCATGACTTCCGAGGCCGCAACATCTGCGATCCATATTGCCAAGGCTAATGGCGGGTAAAGGCCTAATACCTGCGGCGGGATGCGGAAGTAGTTAAAGGCGGATTGCCCACAAAGCGTCAGGTCCATAATGCCCTCCTGGCCGAAATCATCTCTTTGAAGCGAGTGATGCCAGCGTCAATCCGGAAGTATGCGGCAAAATCTGAACCCTATGAGCAGACCTGGCTTTTGAGGCTAGTTTATCAGGCATTTTGTTGCGAAAAAACAGGGTGTGCTCGGAGGTTCCAGAATTTGCCGCATACTTCCGAAAACGCGGTCGATTTTGACCTTGCTAAAACGATTTAGCAGCGTCGGTCAAGGTGCGGGTTTGCCACCGGGCGAACACTTTTAGCGCTTGGGACTTTATTTTTTGGGCCTCGAAGGGTGGATTACGCACTTTTGGTAAAGAAATGAGTGCGTGTTTTGCCGCGTGCCGGCAATGGCACAGAAAAGGGGCCCGGAAGGCGAAGCCTTCCGGGCCCCTTTGCAATGCAAATCTGCTTGCAAGTGCGATTTAGCGCACCTGAGCGACGTAAGCGACGTTGGTCGAGGAGACCTTGTCCTCGAGCTGGACGCTCATGCGGGGATCGCCGGCGGTAGCGACGGTCAGATCGCCGGCCTCGACGTAGCCGAGCTCCTTAGCGGTCTCGATCGCCTTGACGATCGTGCCGTTGACGGTGCCCTGAGTAATCTCGGCCTGGTGCGGGATAACGCCCCAGTACATGATCATCTGCTGGACGGCCCACTCGTGGCGGGAGAACGCGCAGATCGGCATGTTGGGACGGAAGTGCGAGATCAGGCGGGCGGTACGACCGGTGGTCGTCGGCACGGTGATGCACTTGGCGCCAACGGTGGTGGCCATGTTCACAGCGGACATACCCACAACGTTGTTGACGACGCGGGTGCCGTGAGCGTCGGCCGGAACCTCGAGCGGAGCGTGGGCCGGGAGGTACTTCTCGGTCTCGAGAGCAATGCTGGCCTGCATCTTAACGGCCTCGACCGGGTACTTACCGGCAGCGGACTCGCCAGAGAGCATAACGGCGTCGGTGCCGTCGTAGATGGCGTTAGCAACGTCGGCAACCTCGGCGCGCGTCGGGCGCGGGTTCTGCTGCATGGAGTCGAGCATCTGCGTAGCGGTGATAACGGGCTTGTAGGCCGCGTTGCACTTAGCGATGATCTCCTTCTGGATGTGCGGAACGAGCTCGGGCTTGATCTCGATGCCCAGGTCGCCACGGGCGACCATGATGCCGTCGGAAGCCTCGAGGATCTCGTCAAAGTTCTCGACGCCCAGGGCGCACTCGATCTTCGGGAAGATCGTCACGTGCTCGCCACCGTTCTCGCGGCAAAGCTCGCGGATGCCGCGGACGGACTCGCCGTCACGGATGAAGGAAGCGGCGATGTAGTCGATGTTCTCGGTCAGGCCAAAGAGGATGTCCTGACGATCGCGCTCGGTGATGGCGGGCAGCGAGATGTTGACGTTGGGCATGTTGACGCCCTTGCGCTCGCCGATCAGGCCGTCATTCTTGACGACGCAGGTCATGTCCTGGCCGTCGACGGACTCGACCTCGAGGGCGACCAGGCCGTCATCGATCAGGATGAGGGAGCCCTTCTCGACCTCGGAGGGCAGAGCCAGGTAGTCGAGGGAGATGTGCTCAGAGGTGCCGTGGAAATCCTCGGACGTGGGCTGAGCGGTGACGACGATCTTATCGCCGGTCTTGACGGCAACCTTCTTGCCATCGACCAGAAGGCCGGTGCGGACCTCGGGGCCCTTGGTGTCGAGCAGGATGCCGACGGGCAGACCGAGCTCCTTGGAAATACGACGGACGCGCTCGATGCGACCGTGGTGCTCGTCGTAGGATCCGTGCGAGAAGTTAAAACGGGCGACGTTCATGCCCGCCTTGATCATCTCGCGGATGGTCTCGTCGCTATCGCAGGCGGGACCCATGGTGCATACAATCTTGGTGCGCTTGTACATTCAGACCTCCATCTGACATCGTCTTGCGCTGATAGATAAACCATAAGAAATAAAACTGAGATGATTATAACGAAATGCCGACCGAATACCCCAAAAAATCGACCGTATGCCGAATTAGAAGTTCATTTTTTGCGAATAAACGGTATATGCAAAAAATTTACCAACCGTTCTAACCGCTGCTATCTGGGCGATATTTCAGTTTGATGATGCACCGAAGAAAAAACGTTTTATCAATGTCGAACATCATACGGTCTGCATCGTTGCACTCGAGCCGTGTTTCCAATTGGAATGTTTTGGCTAGACGCGCCGCTTTGGGGTACCATAGCTCCACTATCAACTGCCGCTCAGCACGGCAGCCTTGATGAGCCCTTGCCCTTCTCCTGGGAATTATGATCGGGCATCAATCTGCTGAGTGGCCCGAATCCCAGGAGGGGACTCTATATGCAAAAGGAATACCTGTCCGCCGCGGCGGAGGTACTCAGCGACCAAGGTGTCGATGAGGACCTCGGCCTGAGCAACGACGAGGCGTCGTCGCGCCTCGCCAAGACAGGCCCTAACAAGCTCGAGGAAGCCGAGAAGACGCCGTTGTGGAAGCGCTTCTTTGAGCAGATGGCCGACCCCATGGTCATCATGCTGATCGTTGCCGCCGTCATCAGTGCACTCACGGGCATGGTCAAAGGCGAGGCGGACTTTGCCGACGTCGCCATCATCATGTTCGTCGTTATCGTCAACTCGGTGCTGGGCGTGGTTCAGGAGGCCAAGAGCGAGGAAGCTCTCGAGGCATTGCAGGAGATGAGCGCGGCGCAGTCCAAGGTTCTGCGCGACGGCAAGCTCGTGCACCTGCCGAGTGCCGAGCTCGTGCCTGGCGATGTGATCATGCTCGAGGCGGGCGACTCCGTCCCGGCCGACTGCCGCGTGCTCGAGAGCGCCACGATGAAGATCGAAGAGGCTGCACTCACCGGCGAGTCCGTGCCTGTCGAGAAGCATGCCAACGTGATCGAGCTCGCCGCCGGCACCGACGACGTGCCGCTCGGCGACCGCAAGAACATGTGCTACATGGGCTCCACCGTGGTGTACGGCCGTGGCCGCGCCGTCGTAGTCGGTACCGGCATGAACACCGAGATGGGTAAGATCGCCGGCGCCCTGGCCGAGGCCAAGGAAGAGCTCACGCCGCTGCAGGTGAAGCTTGCCGAGCTCAGCCGCATCCTCACCATCATGGTTATCGTCATCTGCGTCGTCATCTTTGGCGTTGATACCATCCGCCACGGCGTGGGCAACGTTCTTACCGACCCGACCGCCCTGCTCGACACCTTTATGATCGCTGTCTCGCTTGCCGTCGCCGCCATCCCCGAGGGCCTGGTCGCCGTCGTGACCATCGTGCTGTCGCTTGGCGTGACCAAGATGGCCAAGCGTCAGGCAATCATCCGCAAGCTCTCTGCCGTCGAGACCCTTGGCTGCACGCAGACCATCTGCTCCGACAAGACCGGTACCCTCACCCAGAACAAGATGACCGTCGTCAAGCACGAACTCGCCGCGCCTAAGGAGAAGTTCCTGGCCGGTATGGCGCTGTGCTCCGATGCCCAGTGGGACGAGGACTTGGGCGAGGCCGTGGGCGAGCCGACTGAGTGCGCGCTCGTCAACGACGCCGGCAAGGCGGGCCTCACTGGCCTGACTGCCGAGCACCCGCGCGTGGGCGAGGCCCCGTTCGACTCGGGCCGCAAGATGATGTCCGTGGTTGTCGAGACCCTGGACGGCGAGTATGAGCAGTACACCAAGGGCGCGCCCGACGTGGTGATCGGCCTGTGCACCCATATCTACGAGGGCGATAAGGTTGTCCCCCTGACCGAAGAGCGTCGCGCCGAGCTCGTGGCCGCCAACAAGGCTATGGCCGACGAGGCCCTGCGCGTACTGGCGCTGGCAAGCCGCACCTACACCGAGGTCCCGGCCGACTGCAGCCCCACTGCGCTCGAGCACGACCTGGTCTTCTGCGGCCTGTCCGGCATGATTGACCCGGTCCGACCCGAGGTCGCCGACGCCATCCGCGAGGCGCACGACGCCGGTATCCGCACCGTCATGATCACGGGCGACCACATCGACACCGCCGTGGCCATCGCCAAGCAGCTGGGAATCGTCACTGACCGCAGCCATGCCATCACCGGTGCCGACCTCGATCGCATGAGCGACGAGGAGCTCGACGCGCACATCGAGGATTACGGCGTGTACGCCCGCGTCCAGCCCGAGCATAAGACCCGCATCGTCGAGGCTTGGAAGTCGCGCGACCAGATCGTGGCCATGACGGGCGACGGCGTCAACGACGCCCCGTCCATCAAGCGTGCCGACATCGGCGTTGGCATGGGCATCACCGGTACCGATGTCACCAAGAACGTTGCCGACATGGTGCTTGCCGACGACAACTTCGCCACCATCATCGGTGCCTGCGAAGAGGGCCGTCGCATCTACGACAACATCCGCAAGGTCATCCAGTTCCTGCTTTCGGCCAACCTTGCCGAGGTCTTCTCGGTATTCATCGCCACGCTTATCGGCTTTACCATCTTCCAGCCGGTGCAGCTGCTGTGGGTGAACCTGGTCACCGACTGTTTCCCCGCGCTCGCGCTGGGCATGGAGGACGCCGAGGGCGACATCATGAAGCGCAAGCCGCGCAACGCCAAGGACGGTGTCTTTGCCGGACATATGGGTCTGGACTGCGTGGTCCAGGGCCTAATCATCACCGTGCTGGTGCTGGCGAGCTTCTTTGTGGGCGTGTACTTTGACATGGGCTACATCCACATCGCCGATATGATTGCCGGCAATGCCGACGAGGAAGGCGTGATGATGGCGTTCATCACGCTCAACATGGTCGAGATTTTCCACTGCTTCAATATGCGCAGCCGTCGTGCGTCGCTGTTCACCATGAAGAAGCAGAACAAGTGGCTGTGGGCTTCCGCCGCGCTGGCACTGGTGCTGACGGTGATCGTGACCGTGCAGCCGACGCTTGCCGAGATGTTCTTTGGCCCTGTGACGCTTGAGCTCAAGGGCGTTCTTGCCGCGCTGGGCCTGGCCTTCCTGATCATCCCGCTGATGGAGATCTACAAGGCGATCATGCGCGCGGTCGAAAAAGAGTAGGTCGAAAGGCCATCCCTCCCACCGGCCCGACCGCCTGCGGGGTTTCTTCTTCGCTGGTCCTCGCGCTTCGCGCTGCGGGATCGCTCGGAAGAAACCCCTCTCGGCGGTCGGGCCTTCGGACAACCTCTCGGGACCGTAAGCTGAGGGAAAGTTTGTGAGCCGATCGAGCGTTTGCTCGACCGGCTCTTTTTGATTTAGGGCTTTGCCCGGCCAGCTCTTTTTGATTTAAAATACCTGCTCAGTTGTGATTTGTGGTGCTGGGAGGCGTTTGTGGGCAAGGCTAAGGCGAAGGCGAAGAAAAAGACGACGGGGGCGCGGGCTAAGCGCGATCGTCGTCGGAAGCTTGCGACCGAGGCCCCCGCATCTGCCGAGGAGCTGCTGGCAAACGTGCCGGGACTCGACGCGCTGCAGGATGTTCCGGCGTTCGATGACCTGCCGGTCGATGAAGCTCAGCAGGCGGCATTTGACGACTTTTGCGCACATGCCGAGGAGCCCGAGCAGATGCAGCTTGGCGCCGTGGTGCGCTTGGATCGCGGGTTTCCGCTGGTGGCGACTGCCGACGACACCTTTCGCGCCGAGCATGCCGTGGGGTTTGCCAAGTCGCGCGGCGAGGACGAGGTCCTGCTGCCTGCCGTGGGCGACCGTGTGGCGGTGCGCCGCGCTCCCGGGCACGATATGGGCGTGATTGAGTGCGTGCTGCCGCGCCGTACGAGCTTTGAGCGTTGGCGCGGCCGTGCCCGCGGAGAGCGTCAGGTGCTCTGCTCCAACGTGGATAGCGTGCTAATCGTGCAGGCGCTCGGTGCCGGTGAGGTGCTGCTCGACCGCGTGGCGCGCTCGCTGGTGTTGGCGCTCGACTGCGATGCCGAGCCGGTGGTGGTGCTCACCAAAGCTGACCGCTGCGATGCCGAGGAGCTCGAGCGCGATCTGGACCGCGTGCGCCGCCTGGTGGGTCCGGACGTGCGCGTGATCGTGACGTCCTCTGCCGAGGGCCGCGGCCTGGACGAGGTCCGTGTCTGCGTGCCTGCCGGGAGCTGCGCCATGATTCTGGGCGAGTCGGGTGCCGGCAAGTCGACGCTGCTCAATGCACTGCTGGGCCACGATACGTTGGCGACCGGCGGTGTGCGCGAACGCGACGACCAGGGCCGTCACACTACCGTCGCGCGCGTGATGGTGGCGCTGCCGGGCGACGCCGGTGTGATCGCCGATGCCCCGGGCCTGCGCAGCCTACCGCTCGTGGGTCACGAGCGGGGTCTGGCGCGCGCCTTCCCCGAGATTGTCGAGGCGTCGCGCGCGTGCCGGTTTGGCGATTGCACACATACCCATGAGCCGGGTTGCGCCGTTCGCGAGGCCGAGGACGCCGGGCAGATCGACAGTCTGCGTCTGGAAACGTTCCAAAACTTGGCGTCATCCATGCGCGTGAGTGCTCAAATGCTCGATCCCGATGTCCATCTGTAATTGATTTTTCCTATGACAGCCGTCTCCCAACTGTTCGGGAGACGGCTTTTTTGCTGCGGAAAAGCCTCGAAACATGCAGTTTGCTGACGTGCTGACCAAAACCTTGCCACGAGCTTGACGGGCTGGTCAGCTTTTGGTCAGCGATTGGTTTGACATCGAAAACCAAGATCGCGATTGCGGCGCTTTGCACTCTGACCGCCCAGACAATGGTGGTACGGGCATTCGCCCGGCACTGCCATGAGAGGAGCGGCCGTGAACAAGAGCAAGCGCATCGCCATCAGTCTGGTCGCGGGCGTGCTCGCTGCTCTGCTCTGTATGGTTTACGGCTCGTCGATCCGCTCGCAAGCCGAACAGGTCCAGGCTGAGACCTTGGCCAGGTACGGTGGCGATCGCGTCGAGGTATGCGTCGCGGCGCGCGATATCGATGTGGGCGAGACCCTCGATGAGACCAATGTCATAACCCAGGAATGGCTGACGAGTCTGCTGCCGCGTGACGCGGCGACCGAGCTGCGCCAGGTGCGCGGCGACGTGACGACTTCGCGTATTCCCAAAAACGCCGTGATCTGCAATGTCTACACCAAGGCCGAGAGCCACAAGCTCGAGGTGCCTAAGGGCAAGGTCGCCGTTTCGGTGGCGGTCGATGCCGAGCACTCGGTCGGCGGTGCTACGGGCGTGGGCAGCTACGTGGATGTGTATGTGCAAAAAGACGGCGTAACCGATCGGCTGTGCGGCGCGTACGTGATCGATACCAGTGAAGATTCCGGTGCCACGCGCGAGGGCAAGATCGAATGGGTGACGCTGGCGGCTGACCCCGAAGACGTCAAGGAACTGCTGGGGGCATCGGGCAAGGGAACGGTCAGCTTGACGATTCCCGCCACGGCGCGCGGCAAAAAGAGCGGAGGCGACGAGTGATGAAGGCGATCTGGCTTGCGTGCTGCGCGTGCGGCGATTACGGGCTGTTGCAGCGGGAAGTCGAGGGTCGTGATACGGGTGCACAGGTGCTTCGCGTGGGTGACCTGGACGGACTGGTTTCCATGGCGCGGGCGTTTCCGTCGCGCCGCGGAGCTGCCATCATCGCGGCGTCTCTGTTTGATGCCGAAGATGTGCGCAAGACTGTTGCGCGCCTGACGGCCGAAGGCCGCGTGAGTCGCGTGGTCGTGTTGATAGAAACGCTCGATCCGTCGGATATCGAGGGGCTGTTTCGCGCGGGGGCGACCGAGGTCATCGCTGCGCACAGTATATGCGGCAACGGGCGAGCGGGCGAGGGAGCGGTTGATTCCGATCGGCGCATGACGATTGAGCCCGATGCTTTTGTTGATAGGGAACCCGGGGCGCCTCGCGCTACAAGAGGCCCGCGTGTTGATGATTATGGAAAAGCGGAAGCCGAGCATGGTCGGCGCCCCCGGAACCCCCTTGTATACGATGACGCTGAAGGGCCGGCGCAGCATGCTGGCGACTCTCCGGCTGTAGATATGGGATACGTGCACGGCGTGAATCTGGCGGATGAACTCGACGAAGTTGAGGGCTTTGCCGGGTGCGGCGAGTTGTCGCTGATGCAGCATGAGCAGATTGCGCAGAACGAGCCTGCCTCGCAGACCGAACAAGCTGCCATGCCGGCCTGGACGCAGCGTGTGGTTGCGGCAGGGGAGACGGGGACGCTGTCACCGACGCCCGCTCCGCCGCCTCCGATGCCGCCGGCAGACGCTGCCGCTCCGCAGCATCGAGCTCCGGTCATCTGCGCCATTTCGGGTTCGGGCGGTTGCGGCAAGTCGACGATCGTTGCCACCATGGCACACGCATCGTCGCTGTTGGGCTTGCGTGCCGCCGTGCTCGACCTGGACCTGATGTTTGGAAACCTTTACGACTTGTTAGGCGTCGATGCTCCGCGCGATATGGCGGCACTTATCGAGCCGTCGGTGGCGGGCGCGCTTGCCGAGCCGGATATCGTGGCCGCATCGATGCGCGTGGCGCCGGGCGTTACGCTCTGGGGTCCCGTTGCGGCGCCCGAACAAGCCGAGCTCATGGCACGTCCGGTGGAGCTGCTGCTTGATGTCCTGCGTCGCGAATCCGACGTGGTCTTTATCGATACCTCGGTCTTTTGGGGCGATGCCGTGGCGGCTGCGGTGGCGGCGAGCGACCGTTGCCTGGTCGTTGGCGATGCGGCGGTGTCGTCCGCGACATCGGCGTCGCGCGTCATTGAACTGGCAAGTCGAGTAGGTGTGCCGCGCACGCGCATGAGCGCCGTGTTCAACCGGTTCGGTGCGCGCGGGGCAGACGAGGACGTCGCCATGCGCTTTGAGATTGCCTGTGCGTTGAGCTCCAAGATTCGTATCGCCGATGGCGGGCAGGATCTCGCCGCGCTCATGGCGTTTGGGCGCGCCGACGAGGCAGTGGGTCAGACGAGCGCTTTTGCGACCAGCGTGCGCGAGGCCACGCGCGAGATGCTCGTGGAACTGGGGTGCGCCGTCGGCCCTTGGAGCGATATAGTCGCCGACCGTGCAACGCGTACCGAACGCCCGCGTATCCGCCTTCCCTGGTCGCGCGAGGGTGATCAGCGATGAGCCTGCAAACGAGGATTAAGGCTGCCGGCGCTGCAGCGGCGGCAGCTCCTGTAGATGCGGGGCGTCGCCGCGCGGTGAAACGACGCACTAAGCGCGCCGTGATGGACCGCATGGGTTACGACGAAGTGGCGCGTATCAGCGCCTATATCGACCCGGCACTTGCCCGCTCGGAATTGCGTCCCGCGGTGGAGGCGGCGCTCTATGTTGAGGAGCCGACCGATCTCGCGACGTCCGAGCGCGAGACCATCATCGACGAGATTTTGGATGACGTGGTGGGCTTGGGGCCGTTGCAGCCGCTCATCGAGGACGACACCGTTACCGAGATCATGATTAACGGCTGCCGCTCGGCTTTCTTTGAACGCGGCGGCGTCTTGCATCCCATCGAGCATGCGTTTGAGGATGATGAGCAGATCCGTGTGCTTATCGACCGCATCATCTCGCCACTTGGCCGCCGTATCGACGAGCGCAGCCCCATCGTCAACGCCCGCCTCAAAACGGGCTATCGCGTCAACGCGGTGATTCCGCCTGTGGCGATTGACGGACCGATTCTCACCATCCGAAAGTTCTCGGATCGCATCTGCTCGCTGGACGAGCTTGTGGGGCTGGGGTCGCTGCCGCTTTGGTATGCGCAGCTGCTGTCATGCGCGGTGTCGCTGAGACAGGACCTGGCGGTTGCGGGAGGCACGGGATCTGGTAAGACCACCCTGCTCAACGCGTTGTCATGCGAGATCTCCACCGGCGAGCGCATCGTGACGATCGAGGACTCTGCCGAGCTCAAGTTTGCGCATCATCCACACGTGGTGCGTCTAGAGGCGCGCGAGGCTTCAATTGAGGGCGAGGGCGCGGTGACGATCCGCGACCTGGTGACCAATGCCCTGCGCATGCGCCCCGACCGCATCGTGGTGGGTGAGGTGCGCGGTGCTGAGTGCTGCGACATGTTGCAGGCCATGAACACGGGCCACGACGGGTCGCTCACCACACTTCATGCGGGCTCAGAACAGGAGACCGTGGTGCGTCTGACGTTGCTTGCACGTTATGGCATCGATCTGCCGAGCGAGCTCATCGAGGAGCAGATTGCCATGGCGCTCGACGGCATCGTGATGTCCGAGCGCCACGCCGATGGCAGGCGTTTCGTCTCCTCGTATTCGGGGGTGCGTCGCGCCGCGTCGGGCGGCGTAGAGCTCGAGCGCTATGTGACTTTCGATGCCGCCGAGCGCACCTGGAAGCTTGACCGCGAGCCGCCGTTTATCGCAGAAGGCCTGCGGTCGGGGACGCTCACACAAGAGGAGGTGGACGAATGGAGGTCGCTGTGCCCCTCGTCGTAGGGGGTTTGGCAGGGTTTTCTGTTGCGACGGCGTGCGGGGCGGAACCTCGTGTGCCGCAGGTACCGCCGGCGGAGCTGGCGCGTCAGGCGCTCGAGACGGTGGCAGAGAAGCTGCCGCGTGAGCTGGTGGAAAACGATCTGCTGAAAAAGATCGCCCGTTCGTGGGCATCGCTGGCTCCGGCGCGTCGCCTTGGCCTCGCGATCGAGGATGCTTCGGGGCGTTTGGCGTTTCTGCTGCTATCGAGCGGTGTCTGCTGCGTTTTGCTAACGATGGTGTCGTTATCGCCCCTCGGATTTGCCTTGGGACTTGTTGCTCCGTTTGCCGTTGGCGCCGCTCGGGATGGCTTTGAGAGCCGGCGCGAGCAACACGATGCAGAAGAGGCCATGCCCGAGGCGTTTACCGCACTTTCCATGTCGCTTGCCTCGGGACATTCGCTGGCCCAGGGCATGCGCTTTGTGGGCGCTCATGCGCAAGAACCGGTGCATACCGAGTTTTTGCGGGTGGCGGCGGCAATCGATTGCGGCATCTCGGCGACCGACGCGCTCGATGACTTGCTCGTGCGCATCGACGCCCCTGGCCTTTCGCTTGTGACCTTGGCGCTTAAGGTGTCTCAGCGCACCGGTGCTCCGCTTGCCGACTTACTGTCCGAGGCGTCGAGCATGGTGGGGGAGCGCATTGAGCTCAAGCGCCGCCTGGATGTTAAGACGTCGCAGGCTCGCATGTCTGCGCATATGGTCGCGGCGATGCCGACGGGCATGTGCGCGGTGTTGGCGCTGCTTTCGGCAGATTTTCGTCGCGGTCTTGCGACGCCTGCCGGCGCGGGCACTGTGGTGCTGGGTCTTGCCCTCAACGCCGTTGCCCTGGTGGTTATCCGGCGCATTATGCGGGTGGAGCTATGAGCGCCCCGGTTGCAGTTGCGGCTTGCCTGTGCGCTCTGAGTGTATTTGTCGCGACGGGTTTGGATCGGGCGGATGCACGCAAGATCGCAGGGGCCTGCAAGCGTGAGGCGGTGCTGGTCGCTGTCGCGGGCCGCTCGGTGGTCGATGCTCTTGCCGCGCGAGTGAAGGGCGCGGTTGGAGCGGGCAGCCCGGCGCGAGTGTCGCTCGGCGAAGTGTCCGAGATGATCGATGTTGTGCGCTTGGGTCTTTCGGCCGGTCTTTCGTTTGATGCGGCGCTTGAGATTTTCTGCGCCAACCGCCGGTCAGTGCTGGCTCTTCGCCTTGAGCGGGCCTGCATGGCGTGGCAAGTGGGCGTGGGTACGCGTGAGGACGAGTTGTTGGCCGCCGCGCGCGACCTGGACGTGCGAGCGCTCGAGACCTTTGCCATCACGGTGGGACAGGCGCTCGCCCTGGGTGCCCCACTTGCCGAGACACTGGCCGCTCAAAGTCGCGAGATCCGTGCGGCTCATCGCGCCGCGGTCGAGCGCGAGATTGAGCGTGCGCCCGTCAAGCTGCTGATTCCCACCGGCACGCTCATCTTGCCGGCGTTGCTTCTGTCCATATTGGGCCCGCTGTTGGGAGCAGGCGGGATGATGTAGGGAGGAATACATGAACACGATGACTGACGTTGCTGGCAAGGTCTGGAGCTGGGCTGTTTGCCAGTCAATTCGCGCTCGCCAGCATGCCGGGGAGCTACTGCAGGAGGAGAGTGCGCAGGGCACCACCGAATACGCCATCTTGGTCGGCGTGCTCGTGGTGATCGCCATCATTGCCATTGTCGCATTTAAGGGCAAGGTCCAAGATCTATGGAACGCTATCAGCGAGGGCATCAACAGCCTGTAGAGGGCGAGCGCCCCATCGGGGTGCTGCTGGTGTTTGCTTGCCTGACCGTGGCGATAGCGGCGGTGCTTTGGGGGCTTAACGCCGCGCGGCAGCAGCGTCCTGGGGCCGCCTTCGATTCGGGCTCAGATTCGGCGGTGGCGTCTCAAAAAGATGAGATGCGAGATGCGGACGATTCGGATGTCGCTGTCACGGCGCAAACCTTTCTGCGGACGCTCGACAAGCGGTCTGGCACTGCGACGGATTCACCTGAGGACAACGCGATTGCGGTCCGGCTTGCATGGTCCGAGGACCGACCGATGACCGAGGCAGCGGCGGATATGTTACGCGCCTACCGCGAGGTGCCAACGGCCCAGCTCGCCCTGAGCGGCTATCTCGATATTAAGGGCAACGTATGGGGCGCCATCGTGCGCGATGGGCGCGGCTGGGTCGATATGGTGACGGTTGCCGCGGATGCTGGCGATGCTTCGTGTCGTCTGCGCGCCGTGCGTCTGGTCCCGCAAACAATAAGCTCAAAGGAGGGATCGTGAAATGCATGGCATTCTGCGTGAGGAATCTGCCCAGGCGACGGTCGAATACGCCATCGTCACGGTGGCGCTGTTATCGATCGTGCTGGCGATTGTGGGACTTTGGCGTGCTGGCACCGATGGACGCTTGGCGGCGCTGGTTGAGCGGGCGGCATCCCATGGCGTTGCCTCGACGTCGGTTATCGACGCCGCTGCGGGCGCTAAGGACATCGCGTTGTATTGATATCGCGCGCGAGGACCGGGCGCAGTCTACGGTCGAGGCCGCTTTTTTGCTGCCGACGTTTCTGACGCTCATCCTTCTCGCACTGCAACCGGTGTGCCTGCTTTATACGCGCGCGGTCATGGAGTCTGCCGCCGCCGAGACCGCGCGGCTCATGACCACGACGACGGCGGAGGACGACGATCTTAAGGAGTTCACCCTCCGCCGGCTTGCCGCAGTGCCCAACGTTTCGATCTTTCATGCCGGCGGGCCGTTGTCGTGGGATGTCGAGCTTAGCCGGGCCGATGCGGGCGGCGTCTCGTCCGTGTCCGTTTCCGGCGAGGTCAAGCCGTTGCCTGTGATCGGTGCGTTTGCGCAGGTTATGGGTGGTACCGCCGAGGGCGGCTACGTTGAGCTCAAGGTCGATGTCTCGTATCAATCACGTCCCGAATGGCTGGAGGGAGATTATGATTCGTGGATTGCTGCATGGGATTAAGCTTTTCTGGTCTAGATGCGTTTTGACGCGCCGTCCGAGCTGCCATCGCAAGCGAGGCGGCTTTATGGGTCGAGCCGGTATCGACCTGTTTATCGAAGACGGTGCCTACACCACGCTTTCTTCTGCCGTGGTCATCCTAGTGGTGCTCACGTTGTTGTTTTCGTCGACCGCGGCGATATGGAGCATGTCGCGTGCCGGGGACACCCAGGTGGCTGCCGATAGCGGCGCGCTGGCAGGCGCCAATGTGGTGTCGTCCTATCACACGGCTGCCACGGTGGTTGATGCGAGCATCTTGAGTCTGGGGCTGGCGGGGTTTGCCACGATCGGGACGGGCCTGGTCGCCATCCTCATCCCAGGTGCCGAACCGGTTGCCGGCAATATGGTCGACACCGGGATTGAGATCATTAAAACGCGCAACAAGTTTGCCAAAAGCGCATCGGAAGGCTTACAGAAAATCGAGACGGCTCTGCCGTATCTGATCGCCGCGCGTGCCACGCAGGCGGTGTCGGCGCAGGATACCGATAGTGTGACCTATACCGGTACGGCGCTTGCCGTGCCCAAGACATCCGAGTCGGACTTCGCTGCGCTCGAGGGGTCCGAGATCTCGACCGATGCCATTAAAGGCACATCAGATGATTTAGAGCGTGCGGCCGAGGAACTGCGGAAGGCCTCGGAGGAGACGGCGAAGGCTAAAGAGCGCGCTTGGCTGGCGGATTGTGGCGGGTCGGACGAGAGTTCGATTGGCAAGTACTCGTGTATGTGGGAGCGTGCGAAAAAACTAGCAGAACTATCTGACAGCCAGAACCGTCATGAAAAGTCGAGCATCACATGGGAGCCGCAAATAGCGCTCAATCGCGCGAAAACCTATTACCGACAGCGCTTGGCGAATGAAAAACCTCAGGGATCGAGCGTCGAGGTGAAAGCGCAGTCAGCCGCTCGAAAAGCGTTCTATGCCTATGCGATTGAAGAGGTCGATCGAGCATACATAAAAGATGATGGCGAACGGTTTTCTGCCTATATCCCACTATTGCCGCGTGTCCCAAACGAGGTGCGGCCGACCGAACTTTACACCGATGCCGCATGGCCTGTAAGCAACAACGACGGCAGAACATACCTGCATTATGGAGTCGAATGCCCCGTCTATCAGAAAGGGACTCCGAGTGGGCTGGCATCTGTTGCTGATTATGATGGTCGTGATACATGCGAAGCGTGCGGCTTCGGCGTGGTTACGCTTGGAAGCGCCCTAATGCCGCCATCGTTCATCGAAAACGGCTTCGAGTACCACTTTGACAAGTTCAAAGAGGCTCTGGAAGACTACGTCGAATGCCGCAACAAAGAGCTCGAGCTCGAGCGTCAGACCGAAGACGAGGCCGATCGTGCGGGCAATACGTTTGACCAGGCCATCAAGGAGCTTTCGGGCGAGCGCCCGCGTATCGCTCCGCCCGGTCGCAACGGCGTGGTCGCC